>NZ_JBBAYJ010000012.1 GCF_037153975.1 Aquipuribacter sp. SD81 | reverse complement strand
CGTGGTCGCGGCGTGCTCGGCCTGCATCCGCGAGCGCAGCTCCGCGACCGCCGCCAGCCCCACCCCGTCCACCGCCGCGGCGACCCGACCGGCCAGGCGCACCACGTCGACGAGCGCGTGGTCGTCGAGAGCACCCACGTCCGGGACCGCACCGATGTCCACCACGGCATCTGGCCGACTCGCCTCGCCCGGCACCTCGACGTCCTCCGTGTCGCTGTCGACGGCGTGGGTGCTGTCGCTGCTGTCGCTGCTGTCGCTGCTGTCGCTGCTGTCGCTGTCGTCGCAGCGCAGCAGGGCGGCCACCTGCCGGAGCACCCCCGTCACCGTCGGCCCCTTTGGACCCGGCGACCCGCTCGACTCGAACACGTGTACGAGAGTAGGCGCGACCACCGACACAACCGGTGCGGCGAGGTGCCGCAGGCGGCCGTCCGCGCCACTCTTCGGTCGACGAGGAAGGAGTCGCCGTGCCGACGTGGCTCGAGGCGCTGCTGTGGGGACTGGTCGCAGGCAGCACGCTGGTCGTGGGCGCCGCGGTCGCGTGGTGGGTCCGCGTCCCGCAACGCGTCGTCGCCTGGGTCATGGCGTTCGGCGCGGGTGTCCTGGTGTCGGCGCTCGCCTTCGAGCTCGTGGAGGAGGCACAGGCGACCGGCGGTCTCACCGCCACGGCCTCCGGCTTCCTCGGTGGCGCGGTGACGTACACGCTCGCCAACGTCGCCCTCGCCCGTCGCGGCGCGCGCCACCGCAAGCGTTCGGGGGACCAGCAGCCCTCGGAGTCCCAGGTCCCGGCCAGCGGCGGCGCGATCGCCCTCGGCGCACTCCTCGACGGCATCCCGGAGTCGGTGGTGCTCGGCGTCGGGCTGCTCGAGGGCTCGGGCGTCAGCGCCGCCGTCCTCGTCGCCATCGCCATCTCCAACCTGCCGGAGGGCCTGTCGAGCGCGGCGGGCATGAAGCGGGCGGGGCGCGGCGCGGGCTACGTCTTCGGGGTGTGGGGCGGCATCGCCGTCGCGAGCGGCATCGCCGCCGCCCTCGGGTACGCCGTGCTCGGCGGTGCGGGGGACCAGACCCTCGCCGTCATCACCGCCGTCGCCGCCGGCGCGATCCTCGCGATGGTCGCCGACACGATGATCCCGGAGGCGTTCGAACGGGCCCACCTCGTGACGGGCCTCGTCACGGCCGTCGGCTTCCTGACGGCGTTCACGGTGCACGAGCTCGGCGCGTGAGCCCCGTCGCTCGTCTCCGTCCGCGCCCGGGTGTCACATCCTGGGGCGCCGCGGTGCTTCCCCGGTATGGACCTGACACAGCCCGGAGGCGCCGTGCTGCTGCCCGCGCCCCCGGCGGAGGGGCTGCGGGGACGCGGGCGACGACTCGAGGGTGAGGCCATGGCCGGACGACGAGCCGCCGACGCGACCGCCGATCCGGCGGCCGACCCGACCGCCGACCCTGCGGTCGGCCCGACCGCCCCGGCGACGGCCGGCGGTGCCGTCCGTCCCGACCTCGAGCGGGTGTTCCGCACGTCCTACCCGCGGGTGGTGGGGGTCGCCGCGCGCGTGCTCGGCTCGCGCGACGCGGCCGACGACGTCGCCCAGGAGGTGTTCCTCGCCTTCGCGCGCTCCGCGGTGCCGACGGCGGAGGCCCCGGGCTGGCTGAGCGTCGCGGCCGCGCACACCGCGCTGAACGCGCTGCGGGGCGAGCGCCGGCGCACCCGGCGCGAGCAGCCCGACCCGGCCGCCGTGCAGACGGCCCCGGACGCGGCCGACGTCGTGGTCGTCGCGGAGGACCGGCGGCGGGTGCGCGAGGCCGTCGCCCGACTGCCACGCACCCAGGCCGTCGTGCTCGTGCTCCGGCACAGCGGCCTCAGCTACGCCGAGGTCGCCGCCGCCTGCGGGCTGTCGCCCGGCAGCGTCGGCACGACCCTGCGCCGCGCGGAGAACGCCCTTCGAGAGGAGCTCGACCGATGAGGACCCGCACCCGACACCCCGACCCCGGCGCCCTGCGACGGCTGGTCGACGAGCCCGCGGGCGTGCTCGACGTCGACCGCGACCACGTCGCCGGCTGCCCGCCCTGCCTCGCCGACCTCGCGCGGACGCGGGAGGACGCCGACCGTGCGGCGACGGTGTTCGCCCCGCGCGGGGCCGAGCGCGCCCACGACACCGACGCCGCCGACCTCGAGCAGGCCTGGCAGCGGCTCACGGGCGCGCTGCGCGCCGACGGCACCGGAGGGACGAGCGGTCAGGTCTCCCGCATCGACCGTCGTCGCCGCCGCCGGGCGCTGCGCAGCCCCGCCCTCGCCGCGGTCGGGGTCGCCGCCGTCCTCACCGGCGCGAGCGCGGCCGCCGCGGGCGACTGGATCCGGGTCTTCCGCACCGAGCAGGTCGCGGTCCCCGGCATCAGCCGCGCCGAGCTCGTCGCCCTGCCCGAGCCCGAGGAGCTCGACGCCTTCGGCGACCTCGCCGTGCTCGCGGAGCCGGACGTGCGACCCGTGGACGACGCCGCCGCGGCCGCCGAGGCGACCGGCCTGGCCGTCCCCGGCGTCGCCGCCCTGCCGCGCGGGGTCGCGGGCGAGCCGACGCTCCAGGTGCTCGGGCCGGTGGCCGCGGAGTTCACCTTCGACGCCGAGGAGGCGCGCGACACCCTTGCGGCGGACGGCGAGCAGCTGCCGACCCTGCCCGACGGTCTCGACGGCGCGACCTTCCGGCTGTCCGCCGGCCCGGGGCACGCCGCCGTGTGGCAGAGCGGCAGCGGCGCCCCGGCCCTCGTCGTGGCCCGGGCCGTCGCACCCACGGTGCACTCCTCCGGCGTCCCCTTCGACACGGCCGTCGACTACCTGGCGGGGGTCCCGGGCGTGCCGCCGGAGCTCGTGGGCGAGCTCGACCGGTTCGCCGGCGGGACGACGCTGCCGCTGCCCTTCGCCGACGACGAGGTGCGGACCCGCACGGAGGACGTCGGGGGCCGACCGGCGACGGTCGTCACCTCCCGCGACGGGACGTTCGCGGGCGTCGTGCAGGTGCGGGACGGGGTCGCCACCGTCGTCGCCGGGACGCTCGGGGCCGACGAGGTGCTGGCCGTCGCCCGCGGGCTGCGGGAGCCGTGACCCAGCGGACGGGTGAGCGGGCGGCGGCCGACCTGGTCGCCGCCCTGCCCGCGTCCCCGGCCGTGTGGTGCGCGGGACTGCGCAAGCGGTACCGGCGAACCACCGCCGTCGACGACGTCGGCTTCACGGTCGGGCGGGGTGAGGTCGTCGCGCTCCTCGGCCCGAACGGCGCCGGCAAGACGACGGTCATCAAGAGCCTGCTCGGGCTCGTCCGGCCCGACGCGGGCGAGGTGCACCTCCTCGGACGCCCGGCGAGCGACCCCCGCTCGCGCGAGCGCGTCGGCTACCTGCCCGAGCTGTTCCGCTACCAGCCGTGGCTCACCGCGGCGGAGGTCCTGCGCCTGCACGCCCGGCTGTCGGGCGTCGACGCCCAGGCGCACGAGCGGGACGACCTGCTCGGGCTCGTCGGCCTCGCCGACCGCCGCGACGACCGGGTCGGCGGCTTCTCCAAGGGCATGCAGCAGCGTCTCGGGCTCGCGGTCGCGCTCGTCGGGCGGCCCGAGCTCGTCGTGCTCGACGAGCCCACGAGCGCGCTGGACCCGATCGGCCGGGCCGACGTCCGCGACGTCGTCCTGCGGCTGCGCGCCGACGGCGTCGCGGTCCTGCTCAACTCCCACCTCGTCGACGAGGTGGAGCGGGTCTGCGACCGGGTCGTCGTGCTCGACCACGGCCGCGTGGCCGCCGCCGGCAGCCTCGAGGAGCTCCTCGGTCGGCGTGCCCTGCGGCTGCGCCTCGACGGCGTCGGACCCCGGGCCGCCGAGCGGCTCGCGGCCCTCGGCCCGCTCACCGTCCGCGGCGACGAGGTGACGGTCGCGCTGCACACGTCCGACCTGGGCCCCGCAGCCGACCCGGTGCCGGACCTCGTCGCGGACCTCGTGGCCCTCGGCGTCCGCGTGCACGGCGTCGAGACGGTCCGGGGCAGCCTCGAGCAGCGGCTGCTCGAGATCCTGCGGGCGGGGGCCCAGCCGTGAGCGCCGTCGTCCGCACGGTGCTCACCGTCGCCGCGCTCACGGTCACCGAGACCTCGCGCCGCCGCGTGCTCCGCTCCCTCGGCGTCCTCACCGTCCTGCTGCTCGGGCTGAGCGCGTGGGGCTTCTCGCGGCTCGCGGTGCTCGAGCTCGGCGGCGAGCCGGTGACGAGCGGCGAGGGCCGGCTCACGGCGTCCATCGTCCTCAACCTCGTGATGTTCGGCCTCAGCCTCGTCGCGGCCCTCGGCACGACCTTCCTCGCCGGGCCGACGCTCGCGGGCGAGGTCGAGTCCGGTGCCGCGCTCGCGGTCCTGGCCCGCCCGGTCCGCCGCGAGACCGTCCTGCTCGGCAAGTGGTGCGGCCTCGTCGCCTTCGGCGGCGGGTTCGTCGTGCTCGCGGGCCTCGCGCAGCTCGTCGTGGTGCGGCTGACCGTCGGGTACTGGCCGCCCGAGCCCGTGACCGGACTGGCACTGCTCGCCGCCCAGACGACGGTCCTGCTCACCCTCGGGCTGCTGCTGTCGACGGTGGTCTCGCCCATGGCGTCGGGCATCGTCGCGGTCGGGCTGTTCGGCACGACGTGGATCGCCGGCGTGGTGGGCGGCGTCGGGACGGCGCTCGGCAACCGCAGCATCGAGCAGGTCGGGACCGTGTCGCGCATGCTCCTGCCCACCGACGGGCTGTGGCGCGGGGCCATGAACGCCTTCCAGGACCCGACGGCCCTGCTCACCATGAGCGGGGACGACGTCGCGGGCGGGTTCCCGTTCCTCGGTCCGGCCCCGCTCACGGCCGCCTACCTGCTGTGGACGGCGGTGTGGGTGGTGCTCGTCCTCGGGCTGGCCGCCCTCGCCTTCCGCCGCAGGGACGTGTGAGGCCGGGGCGCACAGCGGGCACCCAGGTCCGTGCGGCAGGGTGCGGGCGTGCAGCAGCGTCCCCGGGCGGTCACCCTCGTCGTCAACGAGGGGGCGCGCCGTGGGTCCGGCTCGCTGGAGCGCGCCGCGGGGGCGCTTCGGCGGCGGGGCGTCGACGTGGTCGCGGCCCACTCCGTCACCGGTGGCGACGCGCTCCGCGACCGCCTCGGGGCGGTGCTGGAGCAGCGGCCCGGGACGGTCGTCGTGGGCGGGGGCGACGGCTCGCTCAGCTGTGCCGCGGGCATGGTCGCGCACACGCCGACCGTCCTCGGGCTGCTGCCGCTCGGCACCGCGAACGACCTCGCGCGGACGCTGCAGCTGCCGCGGGGGCTCGAGGCCGCGTGCGACGCCGTGGCGCACGGGCACGTCGTGGACGTCGACCTCGGTCGCGCCGACGGCCGGCCGTTCGTCAACGTCGCCTCCGCCGGGCTGTCGGTCGGCGTCACCGAGGCCCTGGACGCGGGCCTCAAGCGGCGCCTCGGCGCCCCCGCGTACGGCGTCGCGCTGCTGCGCGCCTACCGGCACCACCGGCCCTTCGCCGCCCGGCTGGAGTTCCCGGACGGCGACCACGAACCGGTCGAGTGGCACGACCTGCTGCAGCTCGCGGTCGGCAACGGCCGCCACCACGGCGGCGGCAACGCCGTCTCGCCGACCGCGACCATCGACGACGGTCTGCTCGACGTCTACGCCGTCCGCACCGCGGGTCTCCGTGAGCACCTGCGCGTCGCGGCGTCGCTCAAGGACGGGTCCTTCGTGGCCCACCCGTCGGTCGACGCGCTCACGACCCGCCGGGTGCGCGTGGTCACCGACCCCGGCACGCCGCTCAACCTCGACGGCGAGGTCGTGGGCGGGACGCCTGCGCTGTTCGAGGTCGACCGCAACGCCGTCCACGTGCTCGTGCCCCGCAGCTCGACCGCGGCCACGTACGACGGCGACCGCGGTGAGGAGGCCCTCGACCGCGGCGACCGCTCGCCCGCGGCCGCGCCGACCAGGGACGGACGGCGCGACCGCGGGCCGGCGGCTCTCAGGCCGACGGCGCGGCGCCCGTCGGGCGGCGGCTCTCCTCCTGCGGGGCGCCCGCGGGTGCGGGGACGCCGACGGGACCGCTGGTGGGCAGCTCGATGACGCGCACCCGGCCGAGCAGCACCATGGTGACGCCCTCGATGACCGCCTGGACCCCGACGAGGATGCCGAGCAGCGACAGGCTGGCGGTGAAGAGGTTGACGAGCACCATCGCCCCGAGCAGGGTCGAGGCGACGCCGCTCACCACGAGGACCGCTCGTCCCTCGGGTCGGCCGACGGCCACGGCGATCCGGGTGATGCCGGAGGCGAGGAAGAGGGCACCGGCCGTCAGGGTGAGGCTCACGGCCGTCACGAGCGGGTTGGCGAGGACGAAGGCGCCTAGGACGGCGAGAAGCGCCCCGCCGAGCGCCGTCGACCAGAAGCCGCCGCGGCGGATACGCACGAAGGCCGCCACGACGAGGACGAGACCGGTCAGCAGGGCGGACCAGCCGACGAGGAGCACGGAGAACGCGGTGGCGAGGACCGCGTTGCCGAGGACGACGAGGCCGGCGAGCGCGACGAGGACGCCGAGGACGACGTCCCACGGCGTGCGGCGGCGGCCGAGGGCGGGGCTGGACACGGACATGGCGGACCTCCTGCTGGGAGCGCGCCGGGGCGCCGTGTCCCGACGCGTGGTGGCGACGACGCTGCCCGCCCGTGGTGCCCGTGACCAGGGACCAAGGTCCCGGTGCGACGGCCGGGGGCCCGGTCCTCGTCTCGTGCGCACCGTCGGGCGGTGCGACGATCCCGGGATGGAGGGGTACATGGAGGAGCACGACCGCATCAACGAGCTGCAGGAGCACGTCGCGGGGCTCCTGGTGGCCGTCCGGGACCTCACGGCGGCGGTGGAGGGCCTCGCGCCGCTCCTGCCGCCCGAGGACGCCGAGCGCGTCGTCGCCCTCGCGCGCGACGCCCGCACCGCGATGGACCGCGCCGACGTCACCGGCGACGCCGCCGCGAGGGTCGGCGTCGCCCGCGCCGGGCGGAGCGCGCCGGGACGCGCGGACACGTCTCGCTAGCGGGCGGGGGCCGCGCGGCCGCGCCGCCGCACCGGCCGTCGCCGGCGGCGGGAAGGTCTGGGCGCCACGGGCGTTGCACCCCGTGTGACCGTGCCGCTCTCCGTGCTCGACCTCGCGCCCGTCGCCGAGGGCCAGACCGTCGGCGACAGCCTCGCGGCCAGCGTGGCCCTCGCCCGGGCCGCCGAGGCGAGCGGCTACCGCCGCGTCTGGTACGCCGAGCACCACAACATGCCGACCATCGCCTCGTCCGCGACGAGCGTGCTCATCGCGCACGTGGCCGCGCACACCTCCCGCATCCGGCTCGGGGCCGGCGGCGTCATGCTGCCCAACCACTCCCCGCTCGTCGTCGCGGAGCAGTTCGGCACCCTGGAGTCGCTGCACCCCGGCCGGATCGACCTGGGTCTCGGCCGCGCGCCGGGCAGCGACCGCACCACGTCGTACGCGCTGCGTCGCGACCCGGGCGCCGCTGACCGCTTCGCCGACGACGTCCTCGAGCTCCAGGCGTTCCTCGCCGGGGAGTCGCGCGTCCCCGGCGTGCAGGCCGTGCCCGGCGCCGGCACGCGCGTGCCGCTGTACGTGCTGGGCTCGTCGCTGTTCGGGGCGCAGCTCGCCGCGGCCCTCGGGCTGCCGTACGCCTTCGCGAGCCACTTCGCGCCGGCGGCGCTCGAGCAGGCCGTCGACGTGTACCGCCGCGGGTTCCGGCCCTCGGAGCAGCTCGCCGAGCCCTACGTCCTGGCCGCGGTCAACGTGGTGGCGGCCGAGGACGGTGACGACGCGCGGGAGCAGCTGCGGACCGTGCGGCGCTCCTTCGTCAAGCGCATCCTGCAGCGTGGTCCCGACGCCCCGCTCCTGGACGACGAGCAGGTCGACGCCCTGCTCGCGAGCGACCAGGGCGCCCAGCTCGCCGACATGCTGCGCTACAGCGTCGCGGGCACCCCGGACGAGGTCGTCGACTACCTCGGCTGGTTCGCGGAGCACGCCCGCGCGGACGAGCTCGTCGTCGCATTCCAGTCGCCGGACGCCGGGCGCCGGGTGCGCTCGCTGGAGCTCACGGCCGCGCGGGCGCTCGTCCCCGCGTGAGGCGGCCGCCGAGGTCCTAGGCTGCGGCGCATGGAGAAGCCCGAGGTCGAGTTCGTCGACCCCCAGCCGCCGTCGGACCTCGTCGTCGACGACCTCAGCGTCGGCGACGGCGACGAGGCACGCCCCGGGACCACGGTCCGCGTGCACTACGTGGGCGTCGCGCACTCCACGGGCGAGGAGTTCGACGCCTCGTACAACCGCGGCGAGCCGCTGGAGTTCCGGCTGGGGGCCGGTCAGGTCATCAGCGGGTGGGACAGCGGCATCACCGGCATGCGCGTGGGCGGGCGCCGCCGGCTCGTCATCCCGCCGCACCTCGCCTACGGCGACCGCGGCGCCGGCGGAGTCATCGGACCGGGTGAGACGCTCGTCTTCGTCTGCGACCTCGTCGGGGTGCGCTGAGCCCCGTCCTCGCGCCACCACCGGGCGTCACCGGGAGGCGTGAACACCCCGGCCAGGGCCCGTACTGCGTGACCGTGCGTGACGCCCGGGCGCGCCGATTACCGTGCTGGCACGGTGTTGCTCACCGAGGGTGTGGCGGCAGGCTCCCGCCACCACCGGCGGACAGGCCCGCCGGGGACCCCACCCAGGAGAACCCATGACTGCACGCTCCCGCGTGGTCGGCGTCGTCCTCGCCGCCGCCGCGCTCGCCCTCGTCGCCTCGCCGGCCTCGGCCGCCGGGCAGACCGAGCGCGGTCCTGAGCACGCGAACTCGCTGTGCTCGTACTCCGGCCTCAACGACGACCCGGCCGAGGCCTTCCCCGACGACGGTCGGACGCAGACCTACGGCCAGCTCGTCCGGAAGGGCGTCATCCCGCCGAGCCTCGTCCGCAACGGCGAGCCCAGCCCCGGCACCCTGTGCAACGGCCACCTCGTGCCCCTGCAGGACATGCCGGAGGAGCCGCCGGCCTGACGGTCGGCGCGTCCCGGTGCCCGCGACGGGCGCCGGGACGCCCGCCATGGGCGACGGGACGAGCACCACTCGCTCGAGGCCGGGGCACGACTACGGCCAGTACGTGCGCGACGCGGAGAACGCCGGCATGGACGACGAGGCCTCGTTCTCCCGCGAGGTCATGGAGCAGGACTCCCAGCGTGCGCAGCGCTGCCACGAGCTGCTCAAGAAGCTGACGGACCGACGCGGCCCGTCGGCACGACGACGCCCCCGGCCGCTGCCGGGGGCGTCGTCGCGTCCGGGGCCCGGGCCGGTCGGCGTCAGGGTCCGACCGAGGGTCGCGCCGACGGGTAGGACGAGGCGGGTGACGGGAGGGGCAGGGCCGGCACCTCCTCGGCGCTCCGGCAGCGCTCGAGCGCCTCACGGGCCCGCACGTCCTCGGCGCGCATCCGCTCGACGACCTGCTCCAGCTCCGCGGCGTCGAGGTCCGCCATCGCAGCGGCCGCGGACTCCGCGAGCTCCAGAACCGTCGCGGTGCGCTCGGCCGCCTCCACGCACTCCGCCGTGACCGGCTGCGGTGCCGGGTCGCTCGCGACGGGGCCGGGCGGGCCGCCGCGTGCCGCGTCCTCACGGGGACCCGGACCCGACGCGACGGCGACGCCGATGACCACGCCGAGCGCGACGCCCGCCACCACGAGCCCCACACCTCGTCCGACTGCGCTCACGGGCGCGCCTCCTCCTCCTCGGGCCGCAGCGCGGGCCACGGCCAGCGGTTCCAGCGGTCCAGCAGCACCAGCAGCGAGGGCACCAGCAGCACCCGCACGAGCACGGCGTCCAGCAGAACGCCCACCGACATGACGAACGCGAGCTCGTGGAACGGCCGCAGCGGCACCACCGCGAGCAGGCCGAAGCTCACCGCGAGCGTGACGGCCGCCACCGTGATGGCGCGGGACGTCCTCGGGACCACCTCGACGACCGCCCGCCGCAGCGGCACGTCGTGCGCGACCCGCCACAGCCGACCGACGCCGTACACGTTGTAGTCCGAGCCGAGGGCGACGAGCAGCACCGCCGCGGCGAACGGCACGTAGAACGTGATCCCGTCGTGGCCGAGCAGCGTCTGGAACACGAGCGTGGTCAGGCCGAGCGCGGCGAGCAGCGACAGCACGCTGGTGCCGAGCAGGTACAGGGGCAGGACCGTCGCGCGCAGGAACACCACGAGCACGAGCAGGTTGATGACGACCACGGCGACGGCCACCCGCGCGAGGTCGTCGGTGGTGGAGCGGGCGAGCAGGGACGCCAGCGCCGTGTCACCCCCCAGGGACACCCGCACGCCCGGCAGGCCCGACTCCTCCGCCCAGTCCTCGACCCCCGCCTCCAGCCGGTCGAAGGCGGCGACGGCCGCCGCGCCCAGCGGCTCGTGGTCGAGCACGACGAGGTAGCGCGCCGCGGTCCCGTCGGGCGTCACCACGAGCCCGAGCGGCTGCTGCAGCAGCCCGTAGCCCGGGCCCAGCACGCCGGCCACCCCGGCCTGCGACTCCAGGCGGGTGCGGAAGGCGGCGAGCGCCTGGGCCTGCTCGTCGAGGTCGGCGCCCTCGACGAGGACGAGCGTGGGGGACAGGATGCCGGGAGCGACCCCCTCGGCGGCCGCGTCCGCCGCCTGCGCCGCCTCCTCCTCCGCCGGCAGCGACGGGACGAACGAGACCCCGAGCGCGAGGTCCTTGACCGGCACCGCGAGCGCGAGGAGCACGAGCGTGCCGCCGACGACGACCGACGCGGCCGTGCGTGGGCGGACGAGCCGTCCCACGAGAGGTCGTCGTACCCGGGCGAAGCGGGCCGTGCGGCGAGCCAGCGGGACCGAGGCGCCGTCCAGCGCGCCGGGCCGGGCGGGCCAGTACGCCGCGCGGCCGAGCACCGCCAGCAGCGCCGGGAGCAGCGTCACCGAGACCGCCAGGCCGACGAGCACCGCGAGCGCCATGCCCGGTCCGAAGGCGCGGAACACGCTGCCGCGGGCGGCGAGCAGCGACGCCGTGCCGGCGGCGACCGTGAGGCCCGCGACCACGACGACGGGCAGGTAGTCGACGACCGCGCGTCGCGCGGCCCCCACGCGGTCCTCACCGTCCTCCAGCCCGCTGCGGGTGGCGGCGAGGAAGAAGACCGCGTAGTCGGTGACGACCCCGAGCAGCAGCGCGAGCAGCAGCGGGCGCAGCTCGGCGGGCACCTGCACGTCGAGCACCGCCCCGAGCGCCCCGGCCGCGTGGAGCGTGAGGACGAAGGCGAGGACCGCCGTGCCGATCGCGAGCAGCGGCGCGACGAGGGAGCGGAAGCTCAGCGCCAGCACGCCGAACACCGCCAGCGGTGCCGTGAGCTCCAGCGCCCGCAGCGACCGGTCGAGGACGGCGTCCTGCGCGACGCGCGCCGGGAAGGTGCCGGTCACGCCGACGGTCGCGTCGAGCGGGTCCGGTGCGCCGGCGGCGTAGCGCTGCGCGGCCCGGGTCTGCCCGAAGATGCCGGTCTCGGGCGACATGAGCAGGTAGGTGAGGGCCGTCGTGCCCTCCTCGCGGGCGCCCGGCACGAGACCGGCGGTGTTGAGCAGCGGCAGCGCCCCCAGCAGCGGGCCCGGCTCGGGGTAGGTGCCCTGGGCGACCGACGCCGCGCGCAGCACGGCGGCTGCCTGCGTGTACGGCGACAGCCCGTCGGGGTCGCGCTGCACGACGACGGCGCGCGACAGCAGCGGGAAGCCGAACGCCTGCGCCGACCGCACCTCGGTCGACACGTAGGGGTTGCCGTCGGGCGCGAAGTCGTCGAGGTCGCCGACCCCCGTGCCGCCCGGCAGCGGGAGCAGGACGACGGCCGCGACGGTGAGCACGACCCAGCCGAGCAGGACGGCGAACCGGCCGCGGACCACGAGGGCCGCGGCGGCCCCGACCCCGCGCGGCGGAGCGCGGTGCGGCGTCCCCGCCGTCCCCGCCGCCCGCGCCGTCCCCGCTGTCATGGTCACCTCCGGGCACGGGCCCCGGTCCGGACCCCTGTCGCCGCAGTACCCCGACCGAGCGGTCCGCACGCAGCGGGCCCGGCACCCGTGCCGGGTGCCGGGCCCGCCGTCAGGCGCGGGTGCGTCCGTGCGGCCTCACAGGAAGCCGCGGATGAACCCGAGCTCCCGCTCCTGGTCGATGCGGAACATGCCGCCGACACCGGCGCAGTTGCCGTTGAGGCCGTAGGAGTTGACCGAGACGAGCGTGTCGCCGACCAGCGCGGGGCCGCCGGAGTCGCCGAAGCACGTACCGCCGTGCTTGGCGTCGCCGCTCAGCAGGATCGACTGGTTGCCCGACGCGGTGCCGGCGCCGTTCGCCCCCTGGGTGTTGAGGACGAAGAGGTCCGCCTGGTAGCGGGTGAGCTCGGCGACGTTGCGCTCCGGCTGCACGGGGTTGCTGGACGCGGCCTGCAGCCCGTAGCCGACGGCCGTGACCACGGCGCCGTTGCGCCCCTTGGGCAGCGTGTCGACGACGCCGACCTGCGGCAGCTCGGCGTAGCGGTCGAGCTCGACGGGCTCGTCGAGGACGACGACGCCGAGGTCGTGCAGGTAGAACGCGGCGTCGTCGTACTCCGGGTGCGTGTACGGCGTGCCGGTCACCGACGTCGCGCCCTCGTAGGGGTAGCCGAAGTCGGCCGGCGTGGGCTCGAGCGTCGTCTCGAACCAGATCTCGACGGAGTCCGCCCCGAACGTGCAGTGCCCGGCCGTGACGTACACCGTCGGGGAGATGAGAGAGCCGCTGCACCGCGACTGCGGCACGAGCTCGCCGTCGGCGTCGTAGGTGCTCGACACCATGATGCCGACGTAGGGGTGGTCCTGGCCGTCGAGGCTGCCGCCCCGGGTGATGGCCGCCGCGGGCGCCGCGACCGCGGCGCCGAGGACGAGAGCCGCGGCGGCGGCGAGAACAGGCTTCATGGGTGCTCCTCCGGGGGCGGGATCGAGGTCCGGCGGTGGCCCCTCGCCGCCGTGCCGGGACCATAGCCACGCCCACCGACCGTCCGATAGGCCTGACTCGTCCCGGAGTTCGGGGCGAGTCCCGACCGCGTCCACCCGTCGGGACGACCCGTCCGCTGCTTGACACGGCCGCGCCGCCTGCCGAACACTCGGCGACACCATCCAGAGCGGCCGAGAGACGTGGCTCGTCGACGCCGCAGCAACCACCCCCCCGGGGGGCAGGTGCTCCCGCCACGGCCGATGGAGGAGTCATGACGCAGCGCCGCTCGGCGGTCGGTCACCGCACGTCGTACCGCACCCGTGTCCTCGTGGTGCTCGGGGAGAGCGAGCCCTGTCGGGCCTGACGCCCGACCTCGCCTCCCGACCACCCGTCGCCGCGCCGCGCGGCCGGCGACCCCAGCACCCGAGGACCCGCCATGACCGTGACCGACCCCTGGTTCGACGTGCTCGCACCCGTACCGGCCCACCCCCTGACGGCCCCGACCACCGGCGCCCCGACCCACGAGGCCCTGTCCGGCAGCGAGACGGCGCCGTCCGACCCGTGGGCGCCGCGCGGGTTCGCCACCCGCCAGGTCCACGCCGGCGCCGAGCCCGACGCCCTCACCGGCGCCCGCGTCGCGCCGGTCCACGTGAGCGCGGGATTCGTGTTCGACGACTTCGAGCAGGCCCGCGCCCGCTTCGCCGGCGACGAGGAGGGCTACACGTACTCCCGCGTCGCGAACCCGACGTGCGCGGCGCTCGAGCGGCGCCTCGCCGCGCTCGAGGGCGGGACCGACGCGGTGGTCGTCGGCAGCGGGCAGGCCGCCGTGACCGTCGCCCTGCTCGGGCTGCTGCGGGCCGGCGACCACCTGCTGTCGGCGCGCAGCGTCTACGAGGGCTCGCGCGGGCTGTTCACCGAGAACTTCGCGCGGTTGGGCATCGAGGTCGACCTCGTCGACGACCACACGGACCCCGAGGCGTGGCGCCGGCTCGTCCGGCCCACGACGCGGGCGTTCTTCGCCGAGTCCGTGCCCAACCCCACGAACGACCTCGTGGACCTGCGCGCCGTCGCCGACGTCGCTCACGCGGCCGGGGTCCCGTTCGTCGTCGACAACACGCTCGCGACGCCGTACCTGCTCCGGCCGCTGGAGCACGGGGCCGACGTCGTCGTGCACTCCGCGAGCAAGTTCCTGTCCGGGCACGGCGCGACCCTCGGCGGGGTCGTCGTGACCGGGACCGGCTTCGACTGGGCGGCGCGCGAGGACCGGTGGGAGCACCTCACCGCGCCCAGCGCGCTGCTCGGCGGGAGCAGCTGGGTGCAGCGGTACGGCCGGCGCGCGTACGTCGAGCACGCCCGGCACGTCGTCGCGGCCCGGCTCGGCCCGACCCTCGCCCCCCTCAACGCGTGGCTGCTGCAGCAGGGCGTGGAGACGCTGTCGCTGCGGGTGCGGCAGCAGACCGACAACGCCCTCGTGCTCGCCCGTTGGCTCGAGGCGCAGCCGGAGGTCGCCCACGTCGCGCACGCCGGGCTCGCCTCCAGCCCGTCGCACGACCTGGCCCGGCGCTACCTGCCGCGCGGCACCGGCTCGGTCTTCGCCGTCACGCTCGCGGGCGGTGAGCCCGCCGCGCGCCGGTTCGTCGACGCCGTCCGGCTCCTCAGCCGCATGACGCACCTCGGCGACGTCCGCTCGCTCGTGCTCCACCCCGCCTCGACCACGCACGCGCACCGCTCGCCGGCCGACCGCGCGGCGGCCGGGGTCCACGACGGGACGCTGCGGCTGTCGGTGGGGATCGAGGACGTCGAGGACCTCCTCGACGACCTCGCGCGCGGCCTCGCCGCGGTGCGCGCCGGCGACGGCGCGACCGGCGTGACCGGCGCGACCGCGACGGGCGCCTGACGTGGGGCGGCTGCAGCACGTCGGCTGGTTCTTCTCCCGCGGCTTCGGCCCGCAGGGGTGGGGCCGCGAGGACTGGCGGTGGGGCTGGCGCTGGACCGACCCGCGGCTGTACCAGCAGGCCGTCCGCGAGCTGGAGCAGGCGGGCCTCGACCTCGTCGTCATGGAGGACGCGCTGAGCCTCGGCAGCCCCGAGACGCTCCATCTGCGCGTGCGCGAGGCCTACGGGGGTCCCAAGCACGACCCGCTCCTGCTCGCGCCGTACCTGTTCGACGTGACGTCGCACCTCGGCCTGGCGCCGACGGTCAACGCGGGCGTCACGCCGCCCTACCTCGCGGCCCGTCAGGCGGCCACCCTGCACCACCTGTCGGGCGGGCGGTTCGGGCTCAACGTCGTCACCGACACCGGCTCCGCCCGGCACGTCGGCGCGGCGCCGCTCGGGCACGACGCCGCGTACGACCGCGCGGAGGAGTGGACCGACGTGGTGCGGGGCCTGTGGCACTCGTGGGAGGACGGTGCCCTCGTCGCCGACCCCGCGACCGGCCGCTTCGCCGACGGCGACCGCATCCGGACGCAGCGGTGGAGCGGGGCGCACTTCGACGTGACCGGCCCGCTCAACGCCGTGCCGTTCGACGGCCTCGGTGACCCCGTCGTCGTCTCCCCGGGCGGGTCGCCACGCGGGCTGGCCTATGCCGGGCGGAACTCCGACGTGCAGCTGGCGTACGCGCCGCTCGACGCCGGCACCGTGCGGGCGTACCGCGCGAGGGTCCTCGACGCGGCCGCGGCGGCGGGTCGGACGGCGGACGACGTGCGCGTCCTGTTCGTGCTGAAGCCGGAGCTGCTGCCCAGCCGCGAGGAGGCCGACCGGGTGGTCGAGGCCTCGCGGCACCCCGACGAGGCCGTGCTCCTGCAGGTCGCCGCCGCGCAGTCCAGCGACCTCGAGACCGACCTCACCGCCCTGCCGCTCGACGAGCCGCTGCGCGCGTCCGCCTTCGGCGAGCACGTCTCGCAGGGCACGGTCCGCGGGCTGCTCGGCAAGGAGGGCGAGCTCGGGGTCGACACGCTGCGGGAGCTCCTCACGCGCAAGGCGCGCAAGGGCCGGCTGTCCGCGCGAGAGGGGTTCGTCGGCACGGCCGAGGAGCTCGCCGACTTCGTCGAGGAGCTCGGCGAGGACGCGGGCAACGACGGTGTCCTGCTGTCCGGCGACCTCCACCCGACGACGGTGCACCGAGTGCTCGACGACCTCGTGCCGGTCCTGCGGCGGCGCGGGGTGCTGCGCGAGGGGTACGGCGACGGCGGGGTGCGGGGCAACCTCTTCGACTTCTGAGCCGACGGCCGGATCCGGCGGGTCGGAGTGAGCGGCCCGCACGACGGGTACCTCTGCCGCATGTCCGACCACGAGGCCAGCCGTCGGCTCGACGCCGACCCGGACGCCGTCTACGCCTACCTCTCCGACGTCCGTCACCTGCCGGAGTACTTCCCGCAGATGACGGCCGCGGAGCAGGTGCCGGGCGAGGACGCCGTCCGCACCACCGCCGTCCTCGAGCCGGACGAGGCCGGTCTCCCGGACCAGGACGGGCCGCGGGAGGTGCACGGCGAGGCGTGGTTCCGCACCGACGACGACGCCCGCCGGGTGCGCTGGGGCAGCGAGGGGGCCTCGGACTACGCCGGTGACCTCGTCGTCACCCCGGACGACGGCGGTGCGCGGGTCGAGATCCGTCTCCACGCGCCCGCGCACCACGCGGCCGAGGAGTCGGTCGACGAGGCGCTCGAGCGCGCCCTCGACGCCATCGCGACCGCGGCCGGGCCCGCGGGCGACGGGGCGTGACGGACCGGCAGCCGAGGGTCGGCGACCCGGGCGGGGCCGAGGGAGCGCCCCCGCCGGACGACGCGGACGCGGCCTCGACGTCCGTCCTCTCCCGCCGCGACGTGCTGATCGCGTCACGGAACGGTCACAGGCTGGTGCGTCGCGGGGTACGGACCCGCCCGAACGGGTACACACGGGTCATGACCTCGACGCCGAGGGGGGACGACGGCGACCGGCGCGGCCCCGACGTCCTGGCCCCGGGCCCCGCCGTCGTGGAGGTGGGCCCGCGCCTGCTGGCGAGCGAGGCCCCGCGGCTGCGCCGCTCGGTGCACCTGGTCTCCGCCGAGCACGACCTGGTCGAGCTGCGCGTGCACCAGGTCCAGGCCTTCGACGCCGCCGGGCTCGGGCTTCTGCTAGGCCTCCACCGCCTCGCTCGCTCTCACGGGGCGGCGATGGTCGTCGTCGGGCCGCCGCCGCGCCTCATGACCGCGCTGCGGCGGCGCGGCCTGCACAAGGTGCTCGTCGTCGAGGTGTCGCTGCCCGAGGACTGAACGCGCGGACCGAGCCGGGGTGCGGGGCCGAGGACCCTGCCGGCACGGGTGGCGTGCCCCTCCGGCTGTCGGAGGCGTCCCCGGGCTGCGACCCTGGAGCGGTGGCAGGGCTGAGGATCGGCTACAAGGCGTCGGCGGAGCAGTTCGCCCCCCGCGAGCTCGTCGAGCTGGGGGTGCGCGCGGAGCAGGCGGGCATGGACTCCGCGTTCGTCAGCGACCACTTCCAGCCGTGGCGGCACGAGGGCGGTCACGCCCCCTTCGCGCTGTCGTGGATGACGGCCGTGGGCGAGCGGACCGAGCGCCTCGTCCTCGGCACGTCGGTCATGACGCCGACGTTCCGCTACAACCCCGCCGTCGTCGCGCAGGCCTTCGCCACCATGGCGTGCCTGTACCCCGGCCGCGTCGTCCTCGGCGTCGGCACCGGGGAGGCACTCAACGAGGTCGCCACGGGCTTCACCGGCGAGTGGCCGGAGTTCAAGGAGCGCTTCGCCCGGCTGCGGGAGGCCGTCGACCTCATGCGCCGGCTGTGGCAGGGCGACCGGGTGACCTTCGAGGGCGAGCACTACCGGACGCAGGACGCGAGCATCTACGACGTCCCCGACGGCGGCGTGCCCGTGTACGTCGCGGCGGGCGGCCCCGTCGTGGCCCGCTACGCCGGCCGCGCGGGCGACGGCTTCATCTGCACGAGCGGCAAGGGCATGGACCTGTACACCGAGAAGCTCCTGCCGGCGGTGGCCGAGGGGCTCGCGAAGGCGGAGCGGGACCCTGCGGGCATCGACCGCATGATCGAGGTCAAGGTGTCCTACGACCGCGACCACGCCGCCGCGCTCGACAACACCCGGTTCTGGGCGCCGCTGTCCCTCACGCCCGAGCAGAAGCACAGCGTCGACGACCCGGTCGAGATGGAGCGCCTCGCCGACGAGCTGCCCATCGACCAGGTCGCCCGGCGCTGGGTCGTGGCGAGCGACCCCGACGAGGTCGCCGAGGCGGTGCGGCCCTACGTGGACGCGGGCTTCGACCACCTCGTCCTGCACGCGCCCGGGCACGACCAGCGGCGCTTCCTCGAGCTGTTCGAGGCCGACCTGGCCCCCCGGCTGCGCGCGCTGGCATGAGCGCGCCGCGGCCCGGTCGGCGCGGTCACACCACGTAGCCGGGGCGGGGCCGACCGAGCAGGAACCCCTGCGCGTACCGGGCGCCGGTGGAGCGCACGGCCTCGTACTGCTCGGGGGTCTCGATCCCCTCGACCACGCAGTGCGCCCCCACGGCGCGCGTCATCTCCACGGCCGTGCGCAGCACCGCCGAGCGCCGGGAGTCGGTGAGGTCGGTGAGGAACGTCCGGTCGATCTTGACGAGGTCGACCGGGAGGCTCGCGAGGTGGCTGAGGCTGGAGTACCCCGTGCCGAAGTCGTCGACCGCCACCCGGACCCCCAGCTCGCGCAGCTCCCGCAGCTGGTCGATGACGCTCGTGCTCGACGGCAGCACCTGCGACTCCGTCATCTCCACCACCAGGCCCTCGCTGGGCAGGCCGGTCGCCTCCAGCGCGCGGCGCACCGTCCGCACGTAGTTCCCGCTCACCAGCTGCTGGGCGGACACGTTGACCGTCACGAACGAGTCCCGCCGGGTGATGCCGCGCCAGCGCGCGGCCTGCCGCAGCGCCTCCAGCAGCACCCACGCGCCGACGTCGACCATGAGGCCGCCGGCCTCGGCGGCGGGGAGGAAGTCGGCGGGCGTCAGCAGCCCGCGGCGCGGGTGCCGCCAGCGCAGCAGCGCCTCCGAGCCGACGACGGTGCCGCTGCTGACGTCGACGATGCCCTGGAAGTGCAGCTCGAACTCCTCGCGCGGCAGCGCGTTGGCGAGGTCGGCCTCGAGGGCGACGAGGTCGATGACCTTGCGGCGGTGCTGCTCGGTGAAGACGGTGTAGCGCGCCTTGCCGCTGCCCTTGGAGGCGTACATCGCGATGTCGGCGTTGCCGAGGACCGCGTCGGCGTCGGTCTGCCCGGCCGCGGGGAACACGACCCCGACGCTCGCCCGCAACGACACCGCCTGGCCGGAGACGAGCACCGGCCGGGCGATGGCCTCGACGACCCGGTCGTACACCGGGAGCCACTCCTCCTCCTCGCCGCACCCCTCGAGCACGAGGACGAACTCGTCGCCGCCGAGGCGCCCGACGGTGTCCTCGTCCCGGACCGCCGCGGTGAGGCGGGTCGCGACCTCCTGCAGGAGGGCGTCGCCGTGGCGGTGCCCCAGGGTGTCGTTGACGGCCTTGAAGCCGTCGAGGTCGAGGAAGGCGACGGCGACCCCGGTGCCCTCGCGCGCGCTGCGCTGCAGGGCGTGCTCGACCCTGTCGCGCAGCAGCACCCGGTTCGGCAGCCCGGTGAGGGCGTCGTGCGTCGCGGCGTGCAGCAGCCGCTGGGCGTCGTCCCGGGCCTGCGAGACATCGCGGAAGACCGAGAGCACCCGGTCCTCGTCGATGCGGATGACGACGTTCTCGTACGTGCCGGGCCACGTCCCGTGCTCGCCCACCTCGACGAGCAGCCGGCTCGTGCGACCGGTGCGCATGGTGTCCAGCAGGGCGTCGAACAGCCCGGTGCCCGCCGCCTCCGGGAAGAACTCCTGCACCGGCCGGCCGACCACCTCCTCGGGGCGGCGGCCGGCGAGCCCGGCGCGGTTGAGGCGGACGAGGCGCGCGTCGACGACCTCGCCCGCGTCGTCGCGCTCCGCGTGGTAGATCGCGAGACCGTCGGGGGAGGCCTCGAGCGCGGCCGTCACCGTCGCGCGCTCCTCCTCCACGGCCGCCAGCAGGTCGTCGGACACGAGCATGGTCCGCGCCGTCGGGTCGACGTCCTCCACCTGCACGACGGTCCACACCCCCGCCTCGTCCTCGTGCTGCCGCCAGGTCCACCGGCTCCAGCGCGGCGAGCGCCGCTCGATCGCGAGCCGGCACGTGAAGCGGCCACCGCCGTCGCCGGGGTGGGAGCGGGCCCACTGCGCCTGGAAGGTGCCGTGGTCCTCGGCGGCGACGAGGCGGGCGAGCCGGGTGCCGACGACCTCGGCCGCGTCCCGGCCGACGAGCCGGGCCAGCGCGGCGTTGCACTCGACGACGACGCCGTCGGAGTCGGCGAGCGCGACCCCGACGGGGCTGTCGGCCACGGCGGCCCGCAGCCACGTCTCGTCCACGTCGCACCTCCCGTCGACCGGTGTGGGGACCACCCGGGTCGGCGCCCCCCTTCCCGCGGCGCCCGTGCCCGGTCTACCACCGGTCGACCTGCGGTGACGCGACCCTACGAGGACTCACCCTCATGGCGCAGCCCTACGCGAGGGCGACCGGGGAAGCCCGGACGGGGCGCTGCCGCGAGCGCGGGCGGGCGCACGAGCCCGTCCCTATGCTCGGGCGGGTGGTGGTGACGGCGTCGGTGGAGCGGCTCCGGGCGGCGCTGGCCGCGCGCGACGTCGACGCCGTCGTGGCGTGCGCGCACGAGGACGTCGTGGTGAGCGTGGACGGCGACGCCGCGGACGTCGTCGGCCGCGACGAGCTGAGGGCGTGGCTGGAGCGGCTGCGCGACGCGACCGCCGACAGCCGCTGGGTCGTGCACGTGTCGTCGCGCGGCGACGGGTCGCCCGCGGCCGTGGAGGACGAGGTGACGCTCGCGTGGCGCCCGCTGCCCGCCTCGGCCGGTTCCGGTCCCGCGCGGCCCCGCTGGGTCGTGGTCGCGGGCTCCGTCCGTCTCGAGGTCGCCCCGGGTGACGGCGCGCTCCGGCGGGCGCGCGTGCGCGTCGACCGGGCCGCCGTCGCCGCGCAGCTCGCGGGGGCCGAGCGGCTGCCGGCCTCCTCGGTGCGCACGGAGGTCGCGCTGGCCACGTTCGACCCCGAGGCGTCCCCGCCCGTCCTGGACGAGCGGACGCTCGCGCCCCCCGCCGGGCACGGGGCGAGACGGGCCGGCCGGGCGGTCCTCGTCGCGCTGGGCGTGCTGCTCGCGGTGGGCGCGGTCCTCGGCGGCCTGTGGTGGACCGACGTCCTGCCCGCCGGTCTCGTGCCGGACGGCCTGCTGCCGGAGCGACCGGCCGGCTGAGGACGCTGGGGAGGGCCGACGGGGCACTTCCCGGTGCCGTCGGGGTCCGGTCCCGCGCGCCCCGGGCTCAGGACTGCACGGCGCGCACGAGCTCCGCGGCCAGCGGCGGCACCCGGCGGGCGAGGGCGGCGAGGTCGTCCTCGTCGACCCGGCCTCCGGACATGTGGCGGGCGTCGAGCCCGCTGCTGCCCCAGCCGGTGACGCGGTCGGCGACCTCGCGCGCGACGAGCAGGCAGCGCGTCGTGGCGTCGACGCCGTCGGCGGGCTGGCCGAGGGGCCACGAGTCGAGCGTCTGCAGGGCGGTGGCCATGTCGGGCGGGAAGCTCCACGCGCGCAGGGCCGACGCGGACACCGACACGTGGGAGACGCCGTAGCGGCTGCGCTCGGCGGCGGCGAGAGCGTGCCGGCCGACGGCCTCGCCGGCCAGCCGCGTGTACTCCCGCTCGTCGGCGCGGTGCAGCAGCGCCTGGCCGATGCCCGACAGCAGGCCGAGGCAGAACGCGTCGGGGCCCTGCAGCCCGAACCGCCGCGCGAGCTCGCCCGCCGCGACCGCCGCGGACGCGCTGCGCTCCCAGAAGCCGTCGGGCACCGCGCGCTCGCTGTCGAACCCGGCCGCCGCCGACAGCGCGATCGTGCGGACGGTGGTGAAGCCGACGACCGTGACCGCGAAGCCGAGGGTCCGCACCCGACCGGACAGGCCGTAGTACGCCGAGTTCGCCAGCCGCATGAGCCGCGCGGTGACGCTCGCGTCCGCTGCGGCGACCGAGGCGAGCTGCGCGGCGCTCACGTCCTCGTCGTGGGTGAGCTGGACCATCCGCGCCGCGACCGGGCGCTGCGCCGGGAGGTCGTCGAGGGAGGCGAGGAGCTCCTCGAGCACGACGGGCCCCGTCAGCGTCTCCGGGGCGGGCTGCTCCGGCGGTGCCGCCCCACGGGACACGGCGTCGGCGAGCACCGCGCGCAGGGGGCTCACGCCGCCGCCTCGCGCTCGCGGACCCAGCGGGCGAGGTCGTCGCCGGTCATGCCGCGCGCCCAGAGCCAGCCCTGCGCGTACGTGCAGCCGAGCGCGCGCAGCGCCGCGGCCTGCTCGGGGCGCTCCACGCCCTCCGCGACGGTCGACAGCCCCAGGGCGCGGGCCAGCGAGACGACCGCTCCGGCGAGGGCGCCCCCGTCGCCGTCCTCCGGCGCGCCGCCGGTCTCCAGCAGCCCCGTGACGAAGGAACGGTCGATCTTGAGGTGGTCCACCGGCAGGCGGCGCAGGTGGGCGAGCGAGGAGTAGCCGGTGCCGAAGTCGTCGATCGCGACCGCGACCCCGGCCTGCCGCAGCCCCCGCAGCACCTGCCGCGTGGTGGCGGGGTCGGCGACCAGGGCGGACTCCGTCACCTCCAGGCAGAGGACGTCGGCGGGCAGGCCGTGCCGGGCGAGGGTCCCGGTCACGGTGCCGACGAAGCGGGGGTCGCCGAGCTGGTGGGGTGACACGTTGACCGCGACCCGGCGCGGGGCGCGCTCACCGAGCTGCTCCCGCCAGCGCACCACCTGGGCGCAGGCCGCGTCGAGGACGGCCTCCCCGAGCCGGCCCACGAGCTGGTGGGCCTCGGCCAGCGGCACGAACACGTCGGGCGGCACGGACCCGCGCACCGGGTGCTGCCAGCGCGCCAGCGCCTCCACGACGGGCAGCGGGCCCGGCGACGTGCCGTCGCCGAGGTCGGGGCCGCCGCTCGGCGCGAGGGCGACGATGGGCTGGTAGACGACGCCGATGCCGACCTGGGCGCCGTCGTGCGTGCGCTCCCCGGCGTTGTCGTCCAGGGCCGTGCGGAGGTCGGCGAGCAGGCGCAGCTCGTCGCGGGCGGCGTCGCGCGTCACCTCGTCGCACAGCGCGTAGCGGTTCTTGCCCAGCGACTTCGCGCGGTACATCGCGATGTCGGCGTCGCGCAGCACGTCCTGCGCCGACACGCCGCCGGCGTCGACCCGGGCGACGCCCATGCTCGCCGACGGGTGCACGCGCAGGGTGCCGATGTCGGTCGGCTGCGTGCACACCTCGAGGACGCGGGCCGCGAGCTGCTCGGCCTCCTCGTCGTCGTCGACGCCGTGGCACACGACGACGAACTCGTCCCCGCCCATCCGCGTGACGACGTCCTGGTCGCGCACGGCCGCCCGCAGCCGGCGCGCCACGTCGACGAGGAGCGCGTCGCCCGCGTGGTGGCCGAGGGAGTCGTTGACGAGCTTGAAGTTGTCGAGGTCGAGGAACAGGACAGCGAGCCGGGGGCTCGCCCCGCGCGCGGCGAGCACGGCGCGCTGCAGGTGCTCGAAGAGCGCGGCCCGGTTCGGCAGGCCGGTGAGCGGGTCGTGCCGCGCCTGGTAGGCGAGCTGGCGCTCGAAGGCCCGGCGTTCGGTGACGTCCTCGGCCGTGCCGACGAAGCCTGACCCGTGGCGCGGGTTGGTCGTCGGGGCGAGCCGCAGGTGCACCCAGCGCTCGCCGTCGGCGCCCTGGAGCCGGGCGAAGGTCTCCGCCGCCTCGCCCTCCAGCGCCGCGCGGGCGCACGCCGTCACCGGCTCGAGGTCCTCGGGGTGGACGAGGTCGAGCCACGCGGTGCCGAGGACCGACTCCGCGGGCAGCCCCACCAGACGGGTGAAGGCGTCGTTGACGTGCGCGAGCCGGAGCCCCACGTCGGACAGGACGGTCGGGACGGGTGTGCGCTCGGCGAGCGCGGTGAAGCGGCGCTCGACGGCCCGCAGCGCCTCGGAGTCCGCCTCGACGGGTCGGCGCTGCGCCGGGACGGCGGTCAGCACCCACAGCGGCTGCCCGGGCACGGGGTGGCTCGTGACGCGGACGGCGGTGCGGGTGCCGTCCGCGGCGCGCAGCGAGCCGTGGCCGGCGCTGCCGCGCGCGGTGCCGAGCAGGTCGTCGCGGGACTCCAGGAGACGGGCGAGCGGGGCGCCGGCGATGGTGCCGCTCGCGGCCCCGAGGACCGTCTCGGCGGCGGGGTTCACCCACTCGACCCGTGACGGGTCGCCGGCGCGCACGACGAGGACCGCGTCGTCGGCGACCTCGGCGGCGTGCAGCAGCGCGTGCCGCACACCGGGGTCGAGCCGGTCCTCTCTCGTCACCGTGGTCCTCCTGGGCCGCCGCCGCCCGTCCGTGGGTGGCGAGGGGCCGGTGGTCGGCCCCAGCAGGGAGATCGGCAGCCGGCGCACGCGCTGTAGCGCGCGGCGCGCGGGTGCCCCCTACCGGGTGAGGGGGCGGCGGCGCCGGGGCAGGCCCGCCGGCCCCGGCGCCCGGACGCTCAGCCGGGGGGCGGCGTGCGGGCCAGCGCGACCGCGACCGCCACGACGAGCACCATGACGACGACCTCGACGGCCAGGAGGCGGGCGAAGGCGGACCGGCCCGCGCCGGCCAGCGCCGCGGCGACCCCCCGGCGCCGGTGCCACCAGCCGAGCCCGGCGAGCGCCGCGAGGCCGAGGGCCTTGACCGCGAGCAGGAGACCGTAGGACGTGGTCCACAGCTGCTCCGGCGCGGTGACGCGCAGGCCCGCGTTGAGCACGCCGCTGGCCGCGACGACCGCGACGCAGCCGAGGGCGAGGGTGCTGAACGACCCGACGACGCGTGCGGCGTCCCGGACCTGCACCCGGTGGTCGGCCACGACCAGCACGGTGAGGACGACGACACCGCCCACCCACAGCGACGCGGCGACGAGGTGCAGCGACAGGCTCGCCACCGCGAGCTCGTGGGCGGAGGCGGCGGCGGAGTGGCCTGAGAACGCGGGCGGCACGAGCGCGGCGGTGGCCAGCACGAGGAGCGCCGCGAGGGCCGGCGGCGCGTGCTCCGGCTCGCGGTCGCGCAGCACCGCCGCGGCGACGGCGAGGACGACCGCGGCGAGCAGCACGAGCAGCAGGGCGCGCGACTGGGGCAGCGACGTGAACGCGCGCTGCACCTGCCACGTCAGGGTCTCCGGCACGGTGCGGCCCGACAGGTCGGAGGCCGTCAGCACGTACACGGCGGCGGTCGCGACCGCGAGTCCCACCGCGGCGGGCACGAGCAGGCCGAGGGCCCGGCGCACCGTCACCGCCAGCGGGGCCGCGAGGACGGCGACGAGGGCCGCGCCCACCGCGAGGACGCCGAGCAGGTCCTGCGCGAGGCGGGCCAGCGGCAGCCCGGTCGTCGTGAGCGGGCCGGGGTCGGCGAGCGTGCCGGGCCGGGCGCCGCCGCCGGCCACGAGCAGCCCGACCACGAGGACCGAGGCGGCCACGACCGTGAGGACGGCCGTCGCGACGACGGTCGTGCGCTCGGGCGGTGACGGCGGCGCGGCGGTCGACGTCACGTCGTGGCGCCCTGGCCCTGCCGCCGGCGGGGGCCGGCGCGGTGGGCGGGGTCGCGCACCTCGCCGATGAGCTCCTCGAGCGCGTCCTCGAGGGCGACGAGGCCGACGACCTCCTCCCCGCGCACCACCCGACCGAGGTGCGCCCCGGCGGCGCGCAGCGCCTGGACGACCTGCTCGACCGAGGCCGCGGCCTGCACGTCGGGCAGCGGGTGGCGCGACCCCGCCGGCACCGGGCGGCCGTTGACGCGCTCGCCCTTCGGCGGCAGGACGTCCTTCACGTGGACGTACGACACGGGCTCGCCGGAGGCGTCCACGAGGGGGAAGCGCGAGAACCCGGTCTCGACCGTGGCGGCGTGGACGTCGCTCGCGCGGGCGTCCGTCGGCAGCGTCCGCACCTGGTCGCGCGGGACCATGATGTCGCCGGCTGTGCGGTCGACGAGGTCGAGGGCGCCCTCGAGGAGGCCGACCTCCTCGGTGTCGAGCAGGCCCTCGCGGCCGGACTCGCCGATCATCGTCGCGACCTGCTCGCGCGTGAACGCGCTCGCCACCTCGTCGGTCGGCGTCACCCGCACCGCACGCAGCAGCAGGTTGGCGAGGCCGTTGAGCAGGACGATGACGGGCTTGAGCGCCGTCACGACGCCGTACAGCATCGGCCCCAGCACGAGGGCCGAGCGCTCCGGCCCGGCGATGGCGATGTTCTTGGGCACCATCTCGCCCAGCACCATGTGGAGGTACACGACGATCGCGAGCGCGATCGCGAAGGCGATCGGGTGCACGAACGCCTCGGGCACGCCCAGGCCCTCGAACACGGGCTCGAGCAGGTGCGCGACGGCGGGCTCGCCGAGCGCGCCGAGGCCGAGGGAGCACGCGGTGATGCCGAGCTGCGCGCCCGCCATCATGAGCGAGACGCGCTCCATGGCCCGCAGGGTCGTGCGCGCGCCGCGCCTGCCCTCCTCGGCGAGCGGCTCGATGCGCGAGCGGCGGGCGCTGATGAGCGCGAACTCGGCGCCGACGAAGAAGGCGTTGCCCGCCAGCAGCAGGACGGCCACGAGGACCGCGGTCTGGTCGCTCACCGGCGTGCCTCCCTCGTGGCGGGGACGGCCTCGGCGGCCGCCGGGTCGTCGTCGTCGCGGCGCGACCCGGCGCCGCGCCCACCCCGCGTGGCGGGGCCGCGCTCGTCCGGGTGCCCGTCCTCCTCGCCCGGCGCGGGCGGGGTCGCGCGGACGGTCTCGACGCGCATGCCGTCCATCGCGACCACGTGCAGCCTCCAGCCCTCGACGTCGACCTCGTCGCCCGTCTCCGCCAGGCGGCCGAGCCGGTCCACGACGAGGCCGCCGAGGGTGTCGTAGTCGCTGTCGTCCTCGGCGGGGATGCCGAGGTCGCGCAGCTCGTCGGGCCGGAGCAGGCCCGAGACCTCCAGCGAGCCGTCGGGGCGCTCGGTGTAGCGGGTCTCCGGCGCGTCGTGCTCGTCCTCCACCTCGCCGACGAGCTCCTCGACGAGGTCCTCGAGCGTGACGACGCCCGCGGTGCCGCCGTACTCGTCGACGACGAGCGCGAGGTGGCTCTGCGTGCGGAGGATGACGAGGAGGTCGTCGAGGTCGACGGACTCCGGCACGACGACGGGGGCGTCCATGACGGCGACGGCCCGCGTCTGCGCCCGCTGGTCCTCGGGCACGCGCAGGCACGTGCGCAGCGACACGACGCCGACGACGTCGTCGGAGCCGCCGCTGCCCGTGACGGGGAAGCGGGAGTGCCCCGTGGTGCGCGACAGCTCGACGACGTCCTCCAGCGTGGTGTGGCGCTCGACGAAGTGGACCTGCCCGCGCGCGGTCAGCACGTCCGCGGCGGTCCGGTCCGCGAAGGACAGCGAGCGCTCCAGCAGCGTGGCGGTGCGCGGCTCGAGCGTGCCGGCCTCCGCGGAGCGGCGCACGAGGGACTGCAGCTCCTCCGGCGAGCGCGCGCTCGCCAGCTCCTCCTGCGGCTCGACACCGAGGCGGCGCAGCAGCCAGTTCGCGTTGCCGTTGAGGAAGCGGATGAGGGGGCCCGCGACCCGGGTGAAGCCGCGCTGGAGCGGCACGACGACCACCGCGGTGCGGAACGGCTGCGCGATGGCGACGTTCTTGGGGAACAGCTCGGCCACGATCATCTGGAAGCCGGTCGCCACCACGAGCGCGAGGGTGATGGCGACGACCGGCACCGCGCCCTCGGGCAGGCCCGCCGACGTCAGCGGCGGGCGCAGCAGCGCCGCGAGCGACGGCTCGGCGAGGAAGCCGACGAGCAGCGACGTCACGGTGATGCCGAGCTGGGCGCCCGACAGCTGCGTCGACAGCGTGCGCAGGCCCTCGAGCACGCCCGACGCGCCGCGCTGCTGCGCGTCGACGCGGTCCTCGACCTCGCCCCGCTCGACGGTGACGAGGCTGAACTCGGCGGCGACGAAGAGCCCGTTGAGGGCGACGAGCAGCAGGGCCACCCCCAGGTAGACCCACTCGGTCACGGTGCACCCCCGCCCAGGCGGGGGCCGCTACTTGACGGCAGCTCGGACGCGGTCTCGGGGGACTCGCCCTCGGGGGGCGGCAGCGGGTGTGAGCCGGACATGGTGCTGACCAGTATGGGGGAGCGCGCCCGTGCGCGGGAGCCTCGCGGCTCCGGCGGTGGACGGCGCCACCCTCACGCCGGGTGGACGGCGACCTCCGTCGCCTTGAGGCCCACCCACACCCGCCGTCCGGGCGCGAGCCCGAGGTCGGCCGCCGCGAGGGCCGTCACCTCCGCCGTCGCCTCGGTGCCGTCGTCGGCGAGCAGCTGCACGCGGACGGTGTCCGCACGCGGCTCCAGGCCCCGCACGTCCGCCTGCCACACGTTGCGCACCGACGTCGCGGGGGGTCGCGCACCGAAGAGCACGACGGCGCTCGGGGCGAAGGTGAGCAGCACCGGCCCGTGGGGTGCGCCGGTCACGGTGACCTCCCTGCCGCCGGGCAGGCGGACGCGGTGCCCGGACGCGACGCCCTCCCACCGGTTGAGGCCCACGAGCCGCGCCACGTAGTCGGTCCGCGGGGCACGCGCGACGTCGCGCGGCGCGCCCGCCTGCACGACGCGGCCGCCCTCCAGCACGACGACCCGGTCACCGAGCACGAGCGCGTCGACGGGGTCGTGCGTGACGACGACGGTCGGCACGCCCACCTCGGCGAGGTGGTGGCGCAGCTCGGTCCGCACGAGCAGCCGCGTCCCTGCGTCGAGGGCCGCGAGCGGCTCGTCGAGCAGCAGGGCGTCGGGACCGGCCGCGAGGGCGCGTGCGAGGGCGACGCGCTGCTGCTGCCCGCCCGAGAGCCGGGCCGCGCGCCGGTCCGCGAGGCCGGTGAGGTCGAGCCGGGCCAGCCACGGCCGGGCCGCGTCGCGGGCCCTCGCCCGCGGCAGGCCCGCGGCGCGCAGCCCGAACGCGACGTTGTCGAGCACGTCGAGGTGGGGGAAGAGCAGGTGGTCGGCGAAGACGTGCCCGACCCGGCGCTGCGGCACCGGCACGTGCCGGCCACGCGCGGGCTCGTCGAGCACCCGGCCGCCGCACTCGACGCGGCCGGCGAGCAGCGGCACGAGGCCGGCGACGGCCTGCAGCAGCGTCGACTTGCCCGCCCCGTTGGGGCCGACCACCACGACGACCTCGCCCGCCGCCACGCCGAGGTCGACGGCGAGGTCGAGCGCCCCGCGGCGCACGCGCACGTCGGCCCGCAGCGTCACCGGCCCACCGCCCACCAGCGTTCGCGCAGGAGCAGCAGGACGGTCACCGAGACGGCGAGCAGGACGAGGGAGAGCACGACGGCGGCGTCCGGGTCCGTCTCGAGGAACAGGTAGACCGCGACCGGGGTGGTGCGGGTCGTGCCGGGCAGGCTGCCGGCGAAGGTGATGGTGGCGCCGAACTCGCCGAGCGCCCGGGCGAAGCACAGCACCGCCCCGGCCGCGAGCCCCGGCACCACGAGCGGCAGGGTGACGTGGCGGAACGTGAAGGCGCGGGACGCCCCGAGGGTGGCGGCCGCGTCCTCGAGCCGGCCGTCGAGCGTGCGCAGCGCCCCCTCGACGCTCACGACGAGGAAGGGCAGGGCGACGAAGGTCTGCGCGAGGACGACCGCGGCGGTGCTGAACGGCACCGTGACGCCTAACCACACGTCGAGCGGGCGGCCGAGCAGGCCGTTGCGGCCGAGCAGCAGCAGGAGCGCGACGCCCCCCACCACCGGCGGCAGGACGAGCGGGACCGTGACGAGCGCCCGCACGACACGCCGGCCCGGCAGCGAGGTGCGCGCGAGCAGCCACGCCAGCGGCACACCGAGCAGCAGGCACAGCAGGGTCGAGACCGTCGCCGTGCCGAGCGACAGCCCGAGCGCCTGCCGCACCTGCGGGTCGGTGACGACCTCGCCGAGGCGCGACCACGGCGTGCGCACGACGAGGGCGAGCAGCGGCAGCACGAGCAGCGCGACCGCGAGGGCCCCGGGCACGGCGAGGGTCCACGGCACCGTCGCCCGCCGGCCGTGGTCCGTCACGGCACCTCGAAGCCGGCCCGGCGGAGGGCCGCGGCCCCGGTCGCGGAGGCGAGGAGGTCGACGAGCTCGCCGGCGGCCGCCGGCTCGGCGGCGCCGGCGAGGACCGCGGCCGGGTAGTCGGTGGCGGCGGCGTCCTGCAGGTCGGCGGGCAGCGGCAGGGACTCCACCGCCCCGTCGGCGGCGGCGACGTCGGTCGCGTACACGAGCCCGGCGTCGACCTCGCCGAGCCGCAGCCGGCTGAGGACGGCACGCACGTCCTGCTCGAGCGTGTCCGGTGCGGCGGTCACGCCCGCCGCGTCGAGCACGCGCTCGGCGGCGGCCCCGCACGGCACCTGCTCGGCGCACAGCGCGACGAGCAGGTCGTCGGCGGCGAGGTCGGCGAGCCCGTCGACGCCTGCCGGGTTGCCGGCGGGCACCGCGAGCACGAGGTGGTTGGTGGCGACGACGACGGGCTCGCCGGCCACCGCGCCCGCGTCGACGGCCCGGGCCATGGTCTGCGCCGACGCCGTCACGAGGACGTCGGCGGGGGCCCCGGCGAGCACCTGCTGCACGAGGCCCGAGCTGCCGGCGAAGGAGAACGTGACGGTCGTGCCGGGGTGCTGCTCCTCGAAGGTCCGGCCGACGTCGGGCAGCACGTCGGACAGCGAGGCGGCCGCGAGGACCACGAGCGTCGTGTCCCGCGGAGTGTCCCTCGCCGGGTCCTGCGCCCCGGCGGCGGGTCCCGCGGGGTCCGCGGCCGCGCCGCACGCGGTCAGCAGGGCCACCGCACCGGTGAGGGCGGCGAGGAGGGTGACGACGAGCCCGCCGGAGGGCCTCACGTGGGGACCTCGAGCCCGACGTCGGTGGCCTTGACGACCGCGGCCACCCGCGACCCGACCTCGAGCCCGAGCTCCTCGACGGCCTCGCGCGAGACGAGCGAGACGAGGCGGTACGGCCCCGCCTGCACCTCTACCTGCGCCATGACGGTGTCGACGGTGAGGCGGGTGACGAGACCCGTGAGCCGGTTGCGCGCGCTGGGTCGGGTCCGCTCCCCGACGGGCGGGGTCCGGGCCACCTCGTGCGCGAGCGCGGCGAGGGCGGCGCCGTCGACGACGCGGACGCCGGCGGCGTCGCGCGAGGCGGCGAGCCGGCCGTGGGCCACCCACCGCCGGACCGTGTCGTCGCTGACGCCGAGCAGCGCGGCGGCCTCTCCGATCCTCATCTGCGGCACGACACCACGCTAGCCGTCCGCACGTGCGGCTAGCAGTGGGGGAGAGCCCGACGAGTCCGGACGTTCGTCAGCTGAGGACGTCCTTCGAGGTGAACCTCGCCCACGCGAGCGCGCCGAACACCGCGACGTAGCCCGCCTGCAGCAGCGCGTTGAGGCGGAAGGACTCCCACGCCACGGGGTCCCGGAGCACGTCGGCGACCTCGAACCAGCGGTACGTGAGCAGCCACGGGTGCACGACCTCCACCTGCGGGATCTGCCCGACCACCTGCGCGACCACGGCGACGGTGACCGTCGCCGCCATCGCGCCGACCGGCACGTCGGTGAGCGTGGAGATGAAGACCCCGACCGTGCCGAGCCCGACGAGCGACACCGTCACGTAGGCGGCCGCGAGCAGCGCGCGCCCGAAGGACTCCCACGGGGTGATCGTCCCGCCGGACAGCACGGCGACGTCCTGCGCGCCGAAGACGGCGAGCCCGACCGCGGCGCCGGTGAGCACGACCGTCAGCGTCGCGGCCAGGCAGAAGGCGACGACGCCGGCGAGCTTGACCGCGAGCAGCCGGGTCCGCCCGGCCGGGGACAGCAGCAGGTAGCGCAGGGTCCCGGTGCCGGCCTCGCCGGCGACCGCGTCGCCCGCGACGACCCCCACGGCCAGCGGCAGGAACAGCGGGACGCAGATGACGAGCGCCGTCAGCCCGACGAACAGCCCGTTCTGGGTGACCCGGTCGAGGAACGGGGGTCCGTCGCCGGCACCCACGGGGTCGGACAGCCGCACGGCCACCGCGATGAGCACGGGCACGGCCGCGAGCACCGCGAGGATCGCCAGGTGCCGGCGCCGGGTGAACATCGTCGCGAGCTCGCTGACGAGCAGCGGGTCGACGACCCGTCGCCGGGTACCGCCTCCGGTCGCCGCCCCGGTGTCAGCCACGGACCTCGAACCCCTCCCCGGTGAGCTCGACGAAGCGCTCCTCGAGCGTCTGCGCCCGCACGTGCACGCCCCGCACCCGCACCCCGGCGGTCACGAGCGAGGCCACGACGTCCTCCACGGCAGGTGCGCCGTCGCGCGGCAGCGCCGCGACGAGCGTCGCCGCGCGGTCGTACGCGGCCCCGGCGCCTGCGGTGGTGCCGAGACCCCGCGCCTGCAGCACGCGGCGGGCCTCGTCCGGGTCGGGCGTGAGGAGCACGAGCTCGCGCTCGCTCTCCTCGGCGAGCCCGGCGAGGGTGCCCTGCGCGACGAGGCGGCCGCCGCTCATGACGCCGACGTGGCTGCACACCTGCTCGATCTCGGCGAGCAGGTGCGAGGAGACGACGAGGGTCGTGCCGTCCGCCGCGAGCGAGCGGACGAGCGTGCGCACCTCCCGCGTGCCCTGCGGGTCCAGGCCGTTGGTGGGCTCGTCGAGCACGAGCAGGTCCCGCGGGCGCAGCAGCGCCCCGGCGATCCCGAGGCGCTGCTTCATGCCGAGCGAGTACGCCTTCACGCGCTTGCGCCCGGCGCGGGCGAGCCCGACCCGCTCCAGCGCCGCCCCCACCCGCGCCCGGCGGGTGCGCGGGTCGGCGTCGCGGTCGGCGGCGTCGAGCCGGGCGAGGTTCGCCGGCCCGGACAGCCACGGGTAGAACGCCGGCCCCTCGACGAGCGCGCCGACCCGCGGTAGCACGTCGCGCCACGACGCGGGCATGGGCGAGCCGAGCAGCTCGACCTCGCCGCCGCTGGGACGGGCGAGGCCGAGCAGCACCCGGATGGTCGTGGTCTTCCCGGACCCGTTCGGGCCGAGGAAGCCGTACACGGCCCCGGCCGGGACGGCGAGGTCGACGCCGTCGACGGCGACCTGCTGCCCGTAGCGCTTGGTGAGGCCGGTGGTGCGGACCGCGAGGTCGCTCACCCGCTGGACCGCCCGGTCAGCCGGCGTAGCGCTGCAGCACCGCGGGCTCGACCGCCCCGACGAGCACGCGGCCGTCGTCGGTGAGCAGGACGCTCAGCAGCGTGCTCGTGAGCACGCGGCCGCCGTCGACCTCGGCCGTGAGGCCCTCGAGCAGGGCGGCCGGGTCCCCGGCGCCCTCAGGCAGGTCGCCCTCGCGGACCTCGGGCCCACCCGCGGCGGCGCCGTCACCCAGCTCCATCCGCCAGTCGGCACCGGCCTCGGGGGCCGCGAGCTCGAGGACGGTCGACCAGCCCTCGCCGTGCACGACGGGCTCCGGCGCGTCGCTCGCCGCGCCGGCCTCCGCGTGCGGGGCGGCGGTCTCGTCCTCGCGCGGCTCGGCCTGCGGCTCCACGACCGTCGTGCCGGGCGCGGGGGAGAAGTCGAACACCGACGCGTCCGGCGCCGTGAGGTCGAGCGAGGTGAAGCCGGTGACGAAGGCGGGCTCGCCCTGGCCGCGGGCGCCGACCGACACCTGCAGCACGTGCCCCGTCTCGGCGTCGACGGCGACCTCGAGGGTGCCGACGAGGGTCTCGTCGTCCTGCGGGGTCGCGGTCAGCGTGTAGGCGTCCCGGCCCGCGACGACGCGCGGGGTGCCGACGGCGACCTCGGTGTCCTCGACGTCGGCGAGCAGCGTGCGGGCGACCTCGTCGGGCGTCATGCCGGCGAACGGGTCCTCGGCGGTTTCGAGGCCGGCGCGGAGCTCCGCGAGGTGCTCCTCGAGGGCCGCGCGCTCGGAGTCGGTGAGCGAGGCCTCCTTCTCCGCCCACGCGGCCTCGGCGTCGGCGCGTGCCTCGGCGAGGTCGAACCGCGTCGCGGTGTCCTCGCTCGAGGAGTACGTCCACACGACGTCGCCGTCGCGGACGACGTCGAGCTCGGTGAAGTCGTCGACGAGCGACACCCGCTGCTGCTCCGGGCCCCCGACCCACACGCGCAGCTCGTTCTCGCCCGACAGCAGGCGCGTGAGCACGGCGGTCGGGTCGGTGGACGTCTGCTCCGGTCCGGCGCCGCCGGCGGCGCCGGCCAGCCCGGACAGGTCCGGCAGGCCGAGGGCGGCGACGGTCCGGACGGTGCCGGAGAACGGCTCGGGCTCGGCCTCGGCGACGGCGACGAGCAGGTCCTCGGCGCTGCGCTCCGGCAGGTCCGGGGTGGCGTCGGAGGAGGCGGACGCGGCGACCCCGCCCCCCACCACGACGGCGGTGACGGCGGCGGGCACGAGCCAGCGGGCTGCAGCGGACATGCCACCACGGTACGTCCGCCCCGAGCGGTCCGGCAGTGGGGGCAACCCCCCGGCCCGCGCTGCGGCGGGCCGCAGCCGCGGGCCCCCGCGGGCCGCGACCGCCTCAGACCCGACGGTCCGGCGGCAGCGGGAACCCGAGGTGGACGTGGTCCTGGTGGACCCGGTCGGTGAAGTACCGCTCCGCCGGCCGCAGCTCCGCGGGCCCGCCGATGTCGGTGGCGCCGGCCTCGAGGGCCGCCGCCATGAACGCCCGCCACGGGGCGCGCTCGCGGTCCACGACCCACAGCCCGTCCAGGGCCGTGACGTCGACCGCGCGCCCGACGGTGTGCGCGGACGGCCTCGTCGTGGCGAAGACGTTGACGGGGTGGGCGGAGTACAGGACGTGGACCCGGACTCGCCAGCGCGCCGCGAGCTCGGTGAGCGCGAGGGCGACCGACTCGTGGACGACGCCCGAGCGGAGGTCGGCGGCGGCGATGCCGGACAGCTCGACGCGGTCGTCCTCCAGCAGGGCCTGGACCGGCCCGGGCAGCGGCGGCAGCGGCGGGTCGGGGAAGGCCGGCTGCACCGACGTCACCACCCAGCGGTCGCCGTCGCGGCTCAGCCGCACGTCGGCGCCGAACGGCCGGCGCACGAGGTCGCCCGCCCCGTCCAGCAGCAGCAGGTCGCCGAGGACCATCTGGCTCGCCCGGTCCTCCTCGGCGTTCAGCCCGCCGTACTGCGGGTACGTCACGCGCAGCGCCGCCGGCCCCCGCTGGGGCAGGAGCCCGAGCAGCGGCCGGGCGACGCCGGGGTCCTGCCCGGTCGGGGCGAGGCGCTCGGCGAGGGCGTCGTCGTCGCGGCCGAGGTCGTCGACCGACATGACGGCCTCGAGGAAGCGGACCGCGTCCCGCTTGCAGGCCGCGAGCATCTCGCCGGGCAGCACCTCGTACGGCGCCGGCCGGTCGGGCAGGGTCGGCACGGGTGGGGCCTCGGGCGCCGCGGTCACCGTCCGCGGCGGCGGTGTCGCCTCGACGGTGACGGTCGGCCCGCCCGTGGTGACGGTGGAGGTCACGGTCGGCGCGGCGACGTCCGGGCCGGGCCGCGCCGAGCAGGCCGCGAGGCCGCTGCCGCCCGCGGCCGCGGCGGCGAGCAGCAGGCCGCGCCGGCTCCAGCGCCCCTCGCCGCCGTCCCCGTTGCGCCCCGTCCGGTCCCCGCGCCTCACGCCCGGCCCTCGGGGCGCCCGTCGGCGCCCACCGGCGCGGAGCCGGCCGTCAGGTCGAGGACGGTGCCCGGCGTGGTGACGCGCGCGAGCGGGAGCCGGTACTCCGCCACCCACCGGCCGTCGCGGTGGCGGCGCACCTCGGCGCGCGTCCAGCCGAGCCGCTCGTACATCGCGGCGGCGCCCTCCGGCGGGAGCCCGAGGTCGGGGTCGGAGCAGTCGGTGACGAGGGCGACGTGGTCGGCGCGCGCGGCGGCCGCCGCCGCCACCGCGGTCTCCAGCAGCGCCCGCGCGAGCCCCAGCCCGCGCGCCCCGGGCACGGTGACGACGGCGTGCACGACCGCGACCCGGACCCGGCGCCCGGGTCGCGGCGTCCCGTCGGGCCCGGGCGCGGGGCCGGCCTGCGCGGCGGCCCCCGCGCGCAGGCGGCGCGGCAGCAGGTGGCGGGCGTAGGCACGCACCCGGGTGCGCAGGAACCGGACGAGCACCGCCGGGCGCACGAGCAGGCCGAGCGCGCCCCGCCACAGCAGCGCCGTCCGGTGGGTGCGCAGCACGTGCCGCAGGTACAGGCGCTGGTCGAGCGTCACGAGCACGAAGGCCACGACCTCGCCGGAGCGGACGACGCCCAGGCCGAGCGCGGCGGGGGTGTCGAGGAACGTGCGGTGCCAGCGCCGGACGAAGGCCTGCCCGAGGCGCGGGAACAGGCCGTTGGGCAGGAGGCGGCGGTGCAGGCGCGCGGTGCGGGCGGTGTCCGCCGGTCGCAGGGCTCGCACGAGGCACCCTGCCGGCAGGGTGGGCGTCGGCACGTCCAGCCTCATCGCCACTCACGGTAACCCGTCGTGCGCGCTGTGCCTATGCCGCCTGGCCGGGGACCGGGATCGGGTCAGCCGCGGGTCCAGGCGAGCAGCCGGTCGAGGTCCCACGTGTCGACGACGCGGTCGGCGTCGATGCCCGCGTGCTCCACGCGCGCGCAGCCGAGCTGCTGCCAGTCCAGCTGCCCGGGCGCGTGCGCGTCGGAGTCGACGGCGAACAGGCACCCCGCGTCGGCGGCGAGGGCGAGCAGGTCGGTGGGCGGGTCGAGGCGCTCGGGGCGGGCGTTGACCTCCACGGCCGTCCCCGCCGCCGCGCACGCGGCGAAGACGCGCTCGGCGTCGAACTCCGACTGCGGGCGCCCGCCGCGGCCGCGGCTGGCGCCGGGGGAGTCACCCGCCCGCCCGCCGAGGAGCCGTCCCGTGCAGTGCCCGAGCACGTCGACGTGCGGGTCCTGCACGGCGCGCAGCATCCGCCGGGTCATGGCGTCGGCGTCCATCCGCAGCTTGGAGTGCACCGAGGCGACGACGACGTCGAGCCGGGCGAGCAGCTCGTCGGTCTGGTCGAGGCTGCCGTCGTCGAGGATGTCGACCTCGATGCCGCTGAGCACGCGCAGCGGCACCCCGTCGGCGTCGAGGCGCTCCTGCACCTGCTCGATCTCGTCGAGCTGCGCGAGCAGCCGCTCCGGCGACAGCCCGTTCGCCACGGTGAGGCGGGGGGAGTGGTCGGTGACCACCAGGTAGTCGTGGCCGAGCGCCGCCGCCGTCCGTGCCATCGTCTCGATGCTGCTGCCGCCGTCGCTGGCGAGGGTGTGGCTGTGCAGGTCGCCCCGCAGCGCCGCCCGCAGGGCGTGGCCGTCCGCGACGAGCGGCCCCACCTGCGCCTCGAGCGCCGCGCGGTACCCCGACACCTCACCGCGGACGGACTCGGTGACGACCTCGGCGGTGCGCGGGCCGATGCCCGCGAGCCCCGTGAGGCCCCCCTCGTCGGCGAGCCGGCGCACCTCGTCGTCCGCCAGCCCGCCCACGACCGCGGCCGCGGTCCGGAAGGCCTTGACCCGCGGGGTCGCCGACTGCGCGCGCTCGAGCAGGAACGCGACCCGCTCGAGCTCCTCGCGAGGGGCGAGCGGCCGCTCGTCGGGCTCGCCCGCGAGGGGTACCCGCGTGCTCACCGGTCGCCCCCGGTCACGCCGCGCACGAGCAGGGCCGTCGCGAGGGCGGCGGCCCCCTCGCCCCGGCCGGTCAGCCCGAGGCCGTCGCTCGTGGTGCCGGACACCGAGACGGGCGCCCCGACCGCCTCGGACAGCACCTGCTGGGCCTCGGCCCGGCGCGGCCCGAGCCGCGGTCGGGCGGCGACCACCTGCACCGACACGTTGACCACCCGCCACCCGGCCTCGCGCACCCGCCGCGCGGTCTCCGCGAGCAGCGTCGTGCCGGACGCCCCGGACCAGCGGGGGTCGCTCGTGCCGAAGACCGCCCCGAGGTCGCCGAGCGCCGCGGCGGACAGCAGGGCGTCGCAGGCGGCGTGGGCCGCCACGTCGCCGTCGGAGTGCCCGGCGAGCCCGGCGGGCTCCTCGGGGAAGTGCAGCCCCGCGACGTGGCACGGCACGTCGGCGGCGAAGGCGTGGACGTCCACGCCGTTGCCCACCCTCAGGTCCGGCAGGCCGCCGGTCACGGCGCGCCGGTCCGGTCCGTGGTGCCGCGGGGTGGTCGCGAGGGCGTCGGGCTCACGACGGCATCCAACCGCGCCGTCCCGGTGACGGCGAGGGCCGGTCGGTCGCGACGGTCTACCGTGCGCGCGTGGGCGACGCCGGGACCGACGCGGGGACCACGGCGCGGGCCGGTGTCCGGGCCGCGCTGGTGGTGCTGGCGGGCGGGAGCGGCACCCGTGCGGGCGGCGTGCTCAACAAGGTGCTCGCGCCGGTGGCGGGACGACCGGTCCTCGCGTGGTCGCTGCGGCGCGTCGCCGACGCGCCCTGGTGCGTGCGGACGGTCGTCGTGGGCCGCGCCGACGAGCTCGACGCGGTCCGGGCCGTTGTCGCCTCGTGCCCGGGGCCGCGCCCGGTCGACGTCGTGGCGGGCGGTGGGACCCGGCACGGCTCGGAGCGGAACGCGCTGCGCGTCCTCGAGGCCGACGTCGCCGCGGGCGCGCTCGACGTCGTCGTGGTCCACGACGCGGCCCGTCCGCTCGCGCCGCGGCGGCTGTTCGACGACGTGGTGGCGACGGCGGCCCGCTCGGGGGCGGCGCTGCCCGTCGTGCCGCGACGCGACGTGCTGCTCGCCGGTGCCGTCGCCGACGTCGCGGCCGTGCAGACCCCGCAGGCGTTCGCCGCGGCGCCGCTCGTCGCCGCGTACCGGCGCGCCGACGCCGACGGCTTCACCGGGACCGACACCGCGGCCTGCGTCGAGCGCTACACCGACCTCGTGGTGGTCGGCGTGCCCGGCAGCCCGCGCAACCTCAAGGTGACGTTCGCGCCGGACCTGCCCCTGGCCTCCGCCCTGCTCGCGGCCGAGGCGGCGGACGAGGCGGCGGGCCGGGCGGGGGGCCAGGCGGCGACCGGGACCACGGACGAGGCGGCCGGGCGGGTCTGACGCCCCGGCCCCACCGCGCGACCGCGACCCGCGGCTCAGCCCGCGGCCGCGGCGTCGAGGGACAGGGCGAGGACCTCGGCGTCCTCCGGGGTGTGCACGCGCCGCGCGGCGCCCGTCACGGGGACGAGGTCGACGGTCGCGGCCGCGCGCAGCGCCGCGAGCGTCGCGGCGGGGTCGCCGAGCGGGACCGGGGCGCTGAGCACGGTCCCGGCCGGCACGACGACGGGCGTGCCCGCGCCGAGGCAGGCCTCCCGGTCGACCGTCGCGTCCACGACGACCCGGTCGCCGTCGCGGTGCACCGCCTTGAGCGTGTCGGTCACGGGCAGCACCGCGGCCGCGCACCGGCCGCCGGTCCGCGAGCGCGCGGCGACGGCGGCCACGTCGGCCGGCGGCACGAGAGCGCACAGCGGGTCGAGCACGACGACCTCGGTCGCCGTCCCGGCGCGGGCGAGGACCTCGCACAGGTCACCCGGCTCGACGACCTCGACCCGGGGGGCGGCGCCGCCGGCCGCGCCGGCGACGGTCCGTGCCGTCGCGGTGGCCCGCTCGACGAGCGTCTCGCCGTCGGGCAGCGGGCCGCGCCCGAGCACGAGCGCGCGGTCCGCCGCGTGCGCCGGCAGGGGCACGACGACGAGGGTGGCGCCGCCCGCGGCGCCCGCCCGGGGACCGCTCGCGCCGCCGGCCGGGTCGCCGGGCAGGTCGCCGGGCAGGTCGCCGGGCAGGTCGCCGGGCAGGTCGCCGGGCAGGTCGGGCACGCCAGGCAGGTCAGGCACGCGCGCGCGGCTCCGGTGCGGCGTGCGGGCGCGCGAAGACCATGCGCCCGTTCGCGGTGAGGAGGACGCTCGTGACGGTCACGGGGAGGTCCTGCCCCACGTGACGTCGCGCGTTCTCCACGACCACCATGGTGCCGTCGTCGAGGTACCCGACGGCCTGCCCGGGCTCGCGTCCGGCGCGCAGCAGGGCGACCGTCACCGTGTCGCCCGCGCCCACCGGGGGGCGCAGCGCGAGGGCGAGGGCGTGCAGGTTCATGACGCGGGCGCCGGCGAGCGCGGCCACCTTGGCGAGGTTGGTGTCGAGCGTGAGCAGCGGCTCCCCGCGCCGCAGCGCCGCCCGCACGAGCTTGGCGTCGACCTCGTCGAGCTCCGGCGCGGGGTCCTCGACGACCTCGACGTCGACCTCGCGCAGGTTGCGCAGCGCCGTGAGCGCGTCCAGGCCCCGCCGCCCCCGCGCGCGCCGCCCGTCGTCGCCGGAGTCCGCGAGGTGCTGGAGCTCGTCGAGGACCGGCTGCAGCACGGTGAGCCGCCCGTGGAGGAACCCGGCCCGCACGACGTCGACGACCCTGCCGTCGACGGCGACGGACGTGTCGAGCAGCCGGGCCGAGGTCGGGCCGGACTCCGCGGCCGCCGTGCCCGGCGGGGCGGAGCCCACGAGACGCAGCACGCCCTCGCGCCGCGCGAGACCCAGCCGGTAGCCGACCGTCCCGGCGACGACGAGGACGAACACGAACACCGGCAGCACCACGAGCGGGCGGCCGAGCACGAGCAGCGGCCACGTGACGAAGCCGGCCGCCAGGACCGCCACCGCGGCACCCAGCAGCCCGGACAGCAGCTGCTCGGCGGACCGCCCGGCGAAGAGCCGGTCGGCGTGGCCGACCCCGCGCGCCACGCGCCGGGCCAGCCAGCCGCCCAGCACGTAGCCCAGGCACGCCCCCAGCAGCACGCCGAGGGTCGCGCCGGACAGCGGAAGTCCCGTCCCGCCCGCCTCGTCACCGACGAGCTCTCCCAGGTGGGCGCCCACGCCCGCCAGGAAGACGACCACGCACAGGCGCAGCGTCTCGACGACGAACGTCGGGACAGGGCGCCCGGGCGCGGGCGCGGTGCTCAGGAGGAGAGGACCTCGTCGAGCATGGTCTCGGCGGCGACCTCGTCGGTCTTCTCGCACAGGGCGAGCTCGGAGACGAGGATCTGCCGGGCCTTGGCGAGCATGCGCTTCTCGCCGGCCGACAGGCCCTTGTCGCCGTCGCGTCGGTGCAGGTCGCGGATGACCTCCGCGACCCGGATGACGTCGCCCGAGGCGATCTTCTCCTGGTTCGCCTTGAAGCGGCGCGACCAGTTGGTCGGCTCCTCGGCCTGCGGCGAGCGCAGGACGGAGAACACCTTGTCGAGGCCGTCCTTGCCGACGGCGTCACGGACGCCGACCAGGTCGACGTTCTCGGCGGGGACGCGCACCGTCAGGTCGCCCTGAGCGACCTTGAGGACGAGGTACGCCTTCTCCACCCCCTTGATGGTCCGGGTCTCGACGGCCTCGATGAGGGCCGCTCCGTGGTGTGGATAGACGACGGTCTCGCCCACTGCAAACGCCATGTGTTATGCCCCTTTCCGACGTAGAGAGTACCACCGGCCGGGGGCCCGGTGAAGATCGCGGACCAACGTTTGCGCTGGTCAGCGACCTACGGCCCCTGTCAGACCCTCTTGACAGGAAGGGACCCGGACCGCTACGCGCGCCTGTTCCGTCACGCCCGGGAGCGCCCCCGCGACGGCTGCTCCCCAGGTCAGGGCCAGGTCGCGCCCAGGTCCCGCGCAGGCGAGCGGGCGGCGTCGCGGCAGGTCGGGCGACGCCGTGGGGCCCCCGCTCGCTAGCATCGGCGCCGTGACCCCGCAGAGCCGCCATGGCGTCCCCCGCACCGCCGCCGCGTCGAGCCGCCCGGTCCTCCGGGGTCTCGCGTGGACGGGGGCGCTCGCGGTGTCCGCGACGCTGCTCGGCGGCTGCTCGTTCTGGTCGCGCGACGTCGTGCTCGAGCCGTACGCCCCCGCCGACGGCCTGCAGGCGGAGCTCGGCGACGTGCTCGTCCGCAACGTGCTCGTCGTGTCGGAGGGCTCCGGTGAGCCGGGGGTCGTCAGCGGCGCGCTGGTGAGCCGGTCGGAGGAGGACACCGTGGTCCTCGTCGAGGCCGGCGGCTCCGACGCCGTCGTGGAGGTCGGGGCGGGGGAGACCGTCTTCCTCGGCACGGAGGACGGCGAGCAGGTGGAGATCGAGACCGTCGAGGAGGCGGCCGGGGCGGCGACGCCCGTCACCTTCACGAGCGAGACCGTCGGTGCGGTCACGATCGTCGTGCCGGTGCAGCTGCCCGAGGGCGCCTACGCCGAGATCACGCCCTGACGGGCGGGCTCAGGTCTCGAACTTGTAGCCGAGGCCGCGCACGGTGACGATGTGCCGCGGCCGCGACGGGTCCGGCTCCACCTTGGTGCGCAGCCGCTTGACGTGGACGTCGAGCGTCTTGGTGTCGCCGACGTAGTCCGCGCCCCACACCCGGTCGATGATCTGCCCGCGGGTGAGCACCCGGTCGGCGTTGCGCACGAGGAGCTCGAGCAGCTCGAACTCCTTCAGGGGCAGCTGCACCTGCTCCCCGGCCACGTGCACGACGTGCCGGTCCACGTCCATGCGCACGGGGCCGGCCGTCACGAGCGCGCCGGCGCCGTCGGGCTCGGTCTCCTCGTGGCGCCGCAGCACGGCCCGGATCCGGGCGACGAGCTCACGGGCGGAGTACGGCTTCGTCACGTAGTCGTCGGCCCCGAGCTCCAGCCCGACGACCTTGTCGACCTCGCCGTCCTTCGCCGTCAGCATGATGATCGGCACCCTGCTGCGCGAGCGAAGCCGGCGGCACACCTCGGTGCCGGGCAGGCCGGGCAGCATGAGGTCGAGCAGGACGACGTCGGCCCCGTCGCGCTCGAAGACGTCGAGCGCGTCGTCCCCGCTCGCGGCGACGCCGACCTCGTAGCCCTCGCGCTCGAGCTGGTAGCTGAGCGGCTCCGAGAACGACGGCTCGTCCTCGACGACCAGGATGCGGGTCACGCGGGTCCTCCGGGGGCTGGTGGGTCGGTCGTATCCTGCCCGGTCCCCGGGGGCGGGGAGGGCGGGGTCTCGGCCGGTGCGCTGGGGGCGTCGGCGTCCGGCAGGCGCAGCGTGAAGGTCGAGCCCTGGCCGGGGCGGCTCCACAGCCCCACGTCGCCGCCGTGGTCCTCCAGCACGTGCTTGACGATCGCGAGCCCGAGACCCGTGCCGCCGGTGCGGCGGGACCGGGCGGGGTCGACGCGGTAGAAGCGCTCGAACACGCGCTCCTGCTCCTCCAGCGGGATGCCGATGCCGCGGTCGGTGACCTGCACGACGGCGAGCCCGTGGCGTCGGGTGACGGCCACCGACACCGGCGAGCCGTGCGGGCTGTAGGCGATGGCGTTGGTGAGGAGGTTGCGGACGGCGGTCGTGAGCAGGTCGCGGTCGCCGACCGTCCGGACCCCCGCGGGCCGGGACCGGGTGATGCCGGTGCCGGCCTCCTGCGCGATCGGGCGGACCTGGTCGAGCGCGTCGTCGACCACGTCGTCGAGGGCGACGACGTCCCGCGCGCCGGGCCGGTCGACGACCTGCACGCGGGACAGCTCGACGACGTCGGCGACGAGCCGCTCCAGCCGGAGGCTCTCCTGCCGCATGCGGGCGGAGAAGCGGCGGACCGCGGCGGGGTCGTCGGCCGCGTCCTCGAGGGTCTCCGCGAGCAGGCTGATGGCCCCGACCGGGGTCTTGAGCTCGTGGCTCACGTTGACGACGAAGTCACGGCGCACGTCCTCCACGCGCATCGCCTCCGTGCGGTTCTCCACGTCGAGCAGCACGTGCTCGGGCCCGACCCGGTGCGCGACGACGCGCACCTCGACCGTCCCCGGGCCGAGCGGGCCGCGCGGCAGGCTCAGCTGCTCGGTGCCGTGCCCCGACGGCCTGCGGCCGGTGAGGACGTCGGCGGCGAGCGCACGCAGCTCGTCGTGGACGAGGAACTCCGCACGGACCAGGCCGAGGCCGACCGCCTCGCGGGAGGCGAGCACGACCCGGGCGCCGCGTGCGACCACGAGCAGCGGGCGGTCGGTGAGCGCGACGGCGCGCGCGAGCACGTCGGTGAGGCCCGGGGACGCGTCGCGGGGGCCGGCCCGCCCGGCGCGGTGACCGACGGTGAATGCGCCGACGAGGAGCACGACCGCCGCCACCGCCACGACGGCCACGAGCACCACGACGTCGACCGCTGCCACGTCCGCCGAGCCTAGGGCCGGGCGCCGGGCGCGCGTGTCGTCGCCCCGCGACGGGACAACCGCCGCCGCGCACGGCAGGATGAGTGGGCGTGAGCAGGTTCGACGAGGATCTCGCGTCGCTGACCTCGGGCATGGTCGAGATGACCGGGCTCGTCGCGCAGTCGATCTCGCGCGCCTCCTTCGCCCTGCTCAACGGCGACCTCGAGCTCGCGGAGGCGGTCATCGCCGAGGACGACCGCATCGACGCGTGGCAGTGGACGCTCGACGACCAGATCATCGGCATGATGACGCGCCACGGTGCCCTCGCCGGTGACCTGCGCACGCTCGTGTCGGGCCTGCGCGTGACCGCGGACCTCGAGCGCATGGGCGACCTCGCCCGTCACCTCGCGCAGGTGACGCGGCTGAAGTACCCGGACCCGGTCGTGCCGGACACCGTGCGACGGCACATCGAGTCGATGGGCGACGTCGCCGAGCGCATCGCCTTCAAGACCGGCGACGTGCTCGCCCGCAGCGACAGCCGCCTCGCGCGCGAGGTCGACCGGATCGACGACGAGATGGACCGGCTGCACCGCGAGCTCTTCACGGTCATGCTGTCCTCGCGCTGGGACGAGGCCGTCTCCGTCGCGATCGACGTGACCCTCATCGGGCGCTTCTACGAGCGCTTCGCCGACCACGCGGTCAACGTCGCCAACCAGGTGGTGTACCAGATCACGGGCGAGGACCCGGACCGCGTGGGCGGCCCGGGCCTCCCGCCCGTCTAGCCGCTCAGCGGCCCTGGTTCGCCACGGCCGCGACGGCCTCCGCGGCCGCCTCGGGGTCGAGGTAGCGCCCGCCCTTCTCGACCGGCACGAGCTCGTCGCCCTCGGCGCGCAGCTCGTAGAGCAGCGGGATGCCCGTGGGGATGTTGAGCCCCGCGATCGTCTCGTCGTCGATGCCGTCGAGGTGCTTGACGAGCGCGCGCAGCGAGTTGCCGTGCGCCGCGAGCAGCGTCACCTTGCCGGCCCGCAGGTCCGGCACGACGGCCTCGCGCCAGTACGGCAGCATCCGCTCGACGACGTCCTTCAGGCACTCGCTGGTGGGCATGGCGCCGTCGATGTCGCGGTAACGGGGGTCGCCGGTCTGGGCGTACTCGTCGTCGGGGTCGATCGGCGGCGGGGGCGTGTCGTAGGAGCGGCGCCACAGCATGAACTGCTCCTCGCCGAACTCCTGCAGCGTCTGCTTCTTGTCCTTGCCCTGCAGCGCGCCGTAGTGCCGCTCGTTGAGGCGCCACGACCGCGTGACGGGCACCCAGTGCCGGTCGCACGCGTCGAGGGCGAGGTTGGCGGTCATGATGGCCCGGCGCAGCACCGAGGTGTGGCAGACGTCGGGCAGGACGCCGGCCTCGGCGAGCAGCCGCCCGCCGCGCGTGGCCTCCTCGCGGCCCTTCTCCGACAGCGGGACGTCGACCCAGCCGGTGAAGAGGTTCTTCGCGTTCCACTCGCTCTCGCCGTGGCGGAGCAGGACGAGGGTGAAGGTGTCGCTCATGGCGGCCATCCTGGCAGCCGGCTCAGTCGGCGTCGTGCCGGTCCCGGCCCTCGGCGTCGTCGCGCAGCAGCGAGGAGAAGGCCGCGAGGTTGCGCGCGTCCAGACCGCGCTCGGCGCGCCAGCGCGCCTCCCGGCGGATCGAGCCGGCGAAGCCGAGCCGCAGCAGCTCGTCGAAGGCGCCGTCGGCGGTGGCCAGCACCGTGCCGAGCAGCTCGTCGAGGACGTCGGGGACCACGGCCGCGAGCGGCAGGCGCGCGACGAGGTACACGTCGCCCTCGCCGTCCAGGGCGAAGGCGACGCCGCGCAGGCGCGCGTTGCGCCGCAGCAGCCACCGCATGACCTGCTCGGTCGCCTCCTCCGGCCGCCGCACGACGAAGGCGGACAGGCTGAGCGAGCGGTCACCGACCAGCAGCGACGCGGTCGTCGTGAGGCGGTGCTCGCCCGGCAGGCGGACCACCACCTCCCCCGTCCGTGCGCCCGGCTCGTGCTCGACCCCCGCCTCGTCCAGCCAGGCCAGCACGAGGGCCGTGGCGCGCTCCCGGGCGGTGGCGGACGCGCCGCCGCCCTCCGTCACCGGCTCACCCGGAGGCCTCGAGCAGACCCGGCACGACGAGCTCGTCGGGCCGGGTCGGCACCGTCGGGCGTCGCCGGAAGTCGGTGACGGCCCGCCCGTACTCGGCGAGCACGCGCTCGGCGGTGACGTCCCAGCCGTGCTGCGTCGCGTGGCGGGCGGCCGCCGCACCCAGTCGGGCCCGGCCCGCCTCGTCGTTGAGCAGCCGGTCGAGCTCGTCGGCCCAGCGGGCGGGGTCGTGGCCGTCGACGAGGACGCCCGTGACGCCGTCCCGCACCGCCCGGCGCAGCCCGCCGACCGCCGCCGCGACGACGGGCGTCCCGCACGCCTGCGCCTCGAGCGCGACGAGGCCGAACGACTCGCTGTACGACGGGACCGTCACGAGGTCGGCGGCGCGGTACCAGTCCGCGAGCCGGGGCCGCGGCACGGGCGGGGAGGTGTGGAGCAGGTCGGCGACCCCGAGCTCGCGGGCCTGCTCCACCAGTGCGGTCGGCCGGGCGAGGCCGCTGCCGCTCGGTCCGCCGAGCACGGCCACGACGAGCGGTCGGTCGGCGCGCGGGTGACCGGCCGCCTCGCGGCGCCGGCGGAGGTGGGCGGCCGCAGCGACGAGCACGTCGGGCGCCTTGAGGGGCTGGAGGCGGCCGACGAAGAGCAGGACGTCGGCGTCCGGCGGCAGGCCGAGGCGCGCCCGCGCCCGGCCGCGCGGTCCGGGGGTGAAGAGGTCGAGGTCCACCCCGGGCGACACAGCGGCGACCCGGGCCGGGTCCGCCCCGTAGTGGCGGACGAGGTCGGCCGCCTCCTCCTCGGTGTTCGCCACGAGCCGGTCCGCCGCGTCGACGACCTGCTGCTCGCCGATGACGCGGCCGCGCGGCTCCGGGGCGTCACCGGAGGCGAGGCTCGCGTTCTTCACCTTCGCCATCGTGTGCATGGTGTGCACGAGCGGCACGCCCCAGCGCTCGGCGAACAGCCACCCCACCTGCCCGGACAGCCAGTAGTGGGAGTGCACGACGTCGTGGTGGCCGTCGGGGACGCTCGCCGCCACCCGCATGAGGCCCGCGGAGAACGCGCACAGCTGGCCGGGCAGGTCCTCCTTCGCCAGCCCGTCGTACGGCCCGGCGTCGACGTGGCGGACGAGCACGCCGGGCGCGTCCTCGCCCAGCGGGACCACGTCCGGCTGGCCCGAGCTCGTGCGGCGGGTGGCGATCTCGACCGCCACCCCGCGGTCGGCCAGGCGCCGGCTCAGCTCGACGACGTAGACGTTGAGGCCGCCGGCGTCGCCCGTGCCGGGCTGCTCCAGCGGCGAGGTGTGCACCGACACCATGAGCACACGGCGGACGCGGGCGGGCTCCTCCACGGGCCGAACCTACGCCCGCGCGCAGCGGGAGGCGCCCCGGGGTGAGCCCGCGCGGGGCCTACCCTCACCGCCGTGAGCCCACTGTGAGTCCGTCGTGAGCCCGTCGTGAGCCCGTCGTGAGCCCGCCGCCGTGAGCCCGGCCCCGCGCCCCCACGGCCGCGTGACGCGCGGCACGACGGCGCCCAACCGGTTGAGGCGGGTCGACCGCTGGCTCGTGCGGCGTCACGCGACGCGGCTGCGCGCCGCCGGCGACCCCCTCGTCGTCGACCTGGGCTACGGCCGGCACCCGGTGACGGTCGTGGAGCTCGCCGACCGCCTGCGACGGGTGCGCGCCGACGTCGACGTGGTGGGGCTGGAGATCGACCCCGACCGGGTCGCCGCCGCCCGCGGGCGCGAGCGGGCGGGCCTGCGCTTCGCCGTCGGCGGCTTCGAGCTCGGCCCGGTAGGGGGACGCCGTCCCGTGGTGGTCCGCGCGCTCAACGTGCTGCGCCAGTACGACGAGCACGAGGTCCCGGCGGTGTGGGCCGGCCTGGTCGCCCGGCTCGCGCCCGGGGGGCTGCTCGTGGAGGGCACGTGCGACGAGCAGGGGCGCCTGGCGGCGTGGGCCGCCCTCGACGCGGGCGGCCCGCGCAGCCTCGTCCTCGCGTGGCGGCTCGCGGGGCTCGACCGTCCCGGCGCGGTCGCCGCGCGGCTGCCCAAGGCCCTCATCCACCGCAACGTGCCCGGGGAGGGCGTGCACGCCTTCCTCGCCGCGCTCGACGACGCGTGGGCGCGCGCCGCCCCGCTGGCCTCGCACGGCGCCCGGCAGCGGCTGGCCGCCACGGCGGCCGGGCTGCTCGACGCGGGCTGGCCGCTCGTGCGCGACCCGGCGGGCTGGCGCGGCGGCACGCTCGAGGTGGCGTGGTCGGCGGTGGCCCCGCGCTGACGGACGCGCGTCAGACCGCCTGCCGGGTCCCGGCCGGGGCCGGTGCGAGGGCGGTCGACACCGTCACCACCATCTCCGACGACCCGCGCTCCACGGGCTCGACGTCGACGACGGCGTCACCGGTCCCGCGCTCCTGCAGCGTGCGTCGGCAGCGGTCCGCGAGGTCCGCCGCGTCAGGCGCGACGACGACGAGCGTGCCGTCCTCCGGCGAGGACAGGCGCACCGTGAGGACGCCGGCCTCGACCTTCTCCACGAGCTCGACGAGGCAGCGGCGGACCGCCTGCGCGATGGGGGGCGGGTCGTCACCGGGCTCGGTGCCGGAGTCGTCGAGCAGCACGACCTCGACCCCCCGGCTGCGGGCGGCCCACACGCTGTCGCGCACCGACGGGTCGACGACGTGCCGCCCGCGGATGCCGTCGCGGACGGCGGCCTCGAGCAGCCGGCACTCCGTGGCCAGGCGCGCGTCGACCGGGTCGCCCTCGGCGAGGCGGCGCAGGACGGGCACGGCGATCTGCTCGACCTGCTGCAGGTGCTGCCGTCGCTCCTCGGCGGCCGCGAGCGAGGCGGCGCGCGCGCGGGCCGCGGCGGCCCGGGCGGCCCGGGCCCGCTCGACCGCGCGGGCGTTCTGCTGCACGAGCAGGTGGATCCCGACGGCGACCACGACGACCGCCGTCGGCGAGACGACCCGGTACAGGCCGTCCTGCACCGGGGCGACACCGGGCTCCTGCCACGCCCAGCCGACCGTCGTGGCGGCGCTCGCCACGGCCGCGGCGAGGGCGAGGCGGGGGTGGCCGCGCAGCGCCAGGCCGCTCAGCGGCAGCCAGACGAAGGCCGGGTACCACAGCGCGTAGCCGGGCCGGTCGTCCGGCAGGACCGCCACGACGAGCAGGCCGATGGCGACGACCGCGACCGCCACGCCGGTCGCGATCGCACGCGCCCGCTCCGGTGGCCACCGCAGGACCACGGACACGGAGCTGGCGAGGCCGAGCGCGAGCGCGAGCGCGTACAGCGCGGGGCTCCGGACGTCGCCGATGCTGAGCGCCCCGAGCGCACCCAGGCTGACGACGATGGCGGCCGCCGCGACGACGACCACCCGTGCGGGCAGCCGGTCGATCACGGGGACGCCTCCCCGCCGGGCCGCCACGACAGCCGGACGGTCGTGCCCGAGCCGGTCGCCGTCACCAGCTCCGCCTCGCCTCCCACCCGGGCCATGCGGGCGCGCACCGACACGGCCAGCCCCATCCGGTGGGGGGCGACGAGCGCCGGGTCGAACCCGACGCCGTCGTCGTGCACGACGACGACGAGGCCGCGTCCGTCGCCGCTCGGCCGCACCTCGACGGTGATGTCCGGCGCGCCGCCCGCGCCCCCGCCGTGCCGTCGCGCGTTTCGGGCCGCCTCCAGCGCCGCCTCGGTGAGGGCGCGGGCGACCACCGCGGGGACGGCCGGGCCGCCGCGCACGTCGAGGTCGGCCTCGGGGGCCACCGCGGCGAGGCTCTCCTGCAGCCGTCGGCCCACGGCCTCGCCGCTCACCGGCTCGTCACCGGCCGGGTCCGGGACCGAGCTCAGCGTGGTGAGGGCGCGCTCGGCCAGCGACGGCAGCTCCGGGGCGCCCGGGTCGTGCACGGCCGTGTGCAGCGCCGCGAGGACGGTGTCGTGCACCGCGGCGTCGAGCTCGCGCCGGGTGGCGAGCGCGGCGGCCGCCCGCGCCGCGGCCGTGCTCTCCTCCGCGGCCCGCGCGGCGACCGCGTCGAGCCGGGCCGCGGCGCGGCGGGCGCCGACGACGAGGACGGCCGGCCCGGCGGACAGCCCGACGATGAGGACGAGCTCCAGCACCGCGGTGACGACGGTCCCGCCGCCGCCGACCGGCTGGACGCGCACGACGGCGTACGCGGTGCCGACGACGAGCCCGTACCCCGTGCTGAGGGGCACGGAGCCGAGTGAGGCGAGCACGAGGGTCGTGAGCGGCAGCACGAGCCACAGCCAGGGCAGGCCCTGCGCGGCCCGGGCCTCGTCCGTCACGCCCTCCTCCCACAGCACGAGGCAGGCCAGCGTCCCCACGGACAGCCAGGCGGCGGCGGCCCGGATGTCGCCGGCCCGGCGCAGCGACAGCACGACGAGCCACGCGGCCGGGACGCAGATGCCGAGGACGGCGAGCACCTGCCACCAGCCGGCGAGGAAGTCGCGCTGGTCCAGTGCGCCGTGGCCCCAGGCCGGCACGGTGAGGACGACCAGGACGCCGGCGAGCCGGGCCAGCATGCTCGAGACGGCGGCGGTGCCGGGTGCCGTCGCGGCCGTCGGGTCGGCTCCGGGCACCTCGGCGGTGCCGGAGGGGTCGGGCGCGGCGACGGTGGCAGCGGGCGCCTGCGCGGAGGAGGCCACGGTCGTCCTGTCAGCCCGCGGCGCCCGCGCCGCCGCCCCCGTGGCGGGGGGTGGCGACGTAGCCGTCCTCGACCGCCCGGTGGTAGAGGTCGAGCTTCGTCGTGGCGGGTCGGTCGACGTCGGCGTACTTGCGTCGCACGCGCAGGAGGTACTCGCGGAACGACCCGAGGCTGATGTCCATGCGCCGGGCCGCGGACTTCATCGGCAGGCCGCTCGCGTACAGCGACAGCGCCTCGGTCTCGCGCTCGGACAGCGCGGGACGCCCGGACCCGCGTGCCGCGTCGAGAGTGGCGGCCCACTCGGTGGTGAGCAGCGGCTGACCGGCGGCCGCGTCGCGCACGGCGGCGACGAGGACGTCGGCGTCCTGGCCCTTGTGGACGACCCCGAGCGCACCCGCGACCAGCGCCTCCCGCAGCAGTCCCGGGTCGGTGAGGCTGGAGTAGACGAGGACGTCGGCGCCGGCCGCCACGAGCACCGCGACGTTGGCAGCGGGACGCGACCCGTCGTCGAGGTGGAGGTCGAGCAGCACGACGTCGACCCCCGTGAGGCCGTCGGTCGCGGCGAGCAGGGCGGTGACGCTGTCGGCGGTCGCGGCGACGGTGATCCCGGGCGCGTCGTCGAGCATCGCCGCGAGACCCCGTCGCACGGGCACGTGGTCGTCCACGGCCGCCACCACGACGGTCCGGTCCTCGTCGAGCGGGGACATACGTGCTGCTCCTGGGGGGCCTCGGGACGTTCGGTCTGCGCCTCAGCCTGCCACCGGGGTGGTCCGTCGCGCACGGACACGGCAGGCCCGGCACGGAGAAGGGCGGTACCCGTGACCCCCCGGTCCGGGTACCGCCCTTGCTTCCCCTTGCCCCTGCCTGCCGGCTGGTGTCACAAGCATATGTCGGACGTTGCGGGAACGGGAGAGTCACACCGTCGTCACCGTGTCCTCTCTTTGGGGGACGCGGGCCGACCGCCCGGCTCAGGGGGTGTCGACGACGAGGGTGACGGGGCCGTCGTTGACGAGGTCGACGCGCATGTCGGCCCCGAACCGCCCGGTGGCGACCTCGACGCCGCGCGAGCGCAGCGCGTCGGCGAGGGCGTCGACGAGCGGGGCGGCGACCGGCGGCGGGGCCGCCGCCGCCCACGTCGGGCGGCGACCGCGACGGACGTCCCCCAGGAGCGTGAACTGGCTGACGAGGAGCACCCCCGCGCCCGGCGGGTCGAGGACCGAGCGCTCCTCGCGCAGCACGCGCAGCCCGCTCAGCTTGTCGGCGAGCCAGCGGACCTGCTCGGGACCGTCGTCGTGTCCGACGCCGACCAGCACGAGCAGTCCCGGCCCGTCGAGCTCACCGGTCCGCTCGACGCGGCCGTCGGGGTGGACGACGTCGACGGCCGCGCGGGTCACCCGCTGGACGACGGCGCGCACGGCGGCCGGGTCACCAGCCGCCGTAGGGCCCGCGACCGCCCGCCCCGCCGCCGCCGTACGTGCGCACGGCCGGCCGGACGTCGGCGAGGTACACCCCCGCGGCGACCACGGCGATGACGACGAAGAAGAAGCCGCCGCCGATCGACACGAAGGCGAGCGCGACCGCGACGGCGAGCAGGATCGACCAGAACCGCTTGGTCCGCTTGCCGGCGTACTCGAAGGCCGCCGCGGGCCGGCGCAGCGCGTCGACGAGGGCCCACACGCAGATCGCGAAGGCCGCGAGCGTGAGCGCGTACAGCACGAGGCCCTGCGCGGTGCCGAGGAAGTCCACGACGGTCAGGGTAGGCGAGCCGGTCCCGACGGCACGGGAAGGCCCCGCGCACCGGGCGGTGCGCGGGGCCTGAGGGTCCGGTTGCGGCCGACGGTCGTCCGGTCGGTCGCCGTCGGTCGCCGTCGTTCGCCCGGCCGGTCGCCGGGCCGGTCGCCGGGCCGGTCGCCGGGCCGGTCGCCGGGCCGGTCGCCGGGCCGGTCGCCGGGTCAGTCGCCGAGCTTCTCCGAGCCCGCGGTGACGGCGTCGCCCGCGGCTTCGGCGGCCTTGCTCGCGCTGGTCGCCGCGGCCTTGACCGCCGAACGCGCCTGCGAGCTCCGCTCGGCGGCCGCCTCTCGCGCCTCGGCCGCGGCGGCCCGGGAGCCGGTGCGCGCGGTGCCCGTGCGCGTCGTCGTGCGCTTCGCGGCCGGGGTGCCGTCGGTCCGGGCCGTCGACTTCCCGGCGGCGGTGGTCCGCGGGGTCGTCGACTTGGCGGTGGTCTTCCTCGCGGTGGTCTTCGTGGCGGTGGTCTTGCTGGCGGTGGTGCGGCTGCCCGTGCCCGAGGTGCCGGTGCGCGCGGTGCGCCGAGCGCGGCCCGTCGTGGTCGTCGCGGCGCCCGCGGCCTCCGACGCGGTGTCGGCGACCTCGGCCGCGACCGTGGCGACACCGGCGGCGGCGGTGCTGGTGGCCGCGCCCCGCACGGTGGTGACGGCCGCCTTGGTGCGGCTGACCGCGACCTTGCTGCGGCGGACGAGCTCCTCCGACGCGCGCTGGCGGCGGATGCGGACGGCCACGTCCTTGCCGCGCGCGGCGAGGGTGTCGACCTGCTTCTCGGCGCGGCCGGCGAGGTCGAGGGCCGCGCTCACGGCCCGGGTCGGCAGCTGCTGGAGCGACTGCGAGACCTTGGCGGGCAGCTCGCGGGTGTCGACGGCGTGGACCTGCTCGCGGGCCTTGTCGGCGGCGCCGGCCGCCTCGCGCAGCCGCGCGACGACGAGGTCCGTCGCGCCGATGGCGAGGTACGCGCCGGTGGTGGCGGCGTCGACGACGGCCTTGCGGGTCTGGTCGGTGGTGGTGGTGCTCATGCGTTCCTCCGTGGGATGTCGGGGGTGGTGCCGGTGGTTCCGGCCCGCTCGGCGGGTGGCGCCTCGGCCGGGCCGGCCGTGACGAAGCTGGCGTAGACGTCGAGCAGCACGCGCTTCTGCCGCTCGCTCAGGTGCGGGTCCGCCGCGACGGCGGCCGGCACCTCGGAGGCCTCGGCCTGCTCGAGCAGGCCGGCGCGCACGTACAGCGCCTCGGCCGAGATCTCGAGCCCCTTGGCGATCTGCTGGAGCACCTCCGCACTCGGCCGGCGCAGACCGCGCTCGACCTGGCTGAGGTAGGGGTTGCTGACGCCGGCGGCGTCGGCCAGCTGCCGCAGGGACATGCGCGCCTGCTGCCGCTGCTCGCGCAGGAAGCCGCCGAGGTCGCCGACGCGTGTCCGCGCCCCACCGACCGCGCCACCGACGGCCGTGACGGCCTCCGTGACGGCATCGCTCACGACGCCCTGGACGGACCCCGTGACCGCAACCCGACGGGACCCGGGACCGACCGTCCCGTCCGCGCGCGGCTGCTTCCTGCTCACGTGGTCCAGCCTGCTAGCAGAGTGCTAGCAATTGCAAGCGGCAGAGGTGTGACCGCCGACACCTGGCGCTCGTGCGGTCGTGGCCGCGGGCGCGTGTGGTCGGGGCGTCCGGATTCCGGGCGAGGTGGCGCGTGATGAGGGCCGCGTGTGGTCGGGACGTCCGGATTCCGGGGGTGACGCGCGCGATGAGGGCCGCGTGTGGTCGGGACGTCCGGATTCCGGGGGGAGACGCACGTGAGGGGGGCCGTGGGTGGTCGGGACGTCCGGATTCCGGGGGAGGGACGCGTGAGGAGGGTCGCCCGCGGTCGGGACGTCCGGATTCCGGGGGGAGACGCGCGCGATGAGGGCCCCGGGTGGTCGGGACGTCCGGATTCCGGGGGAGACGTGCGTGAGGAGGGCGGCGTGTGGTCGGGACGTCCGGATTCCGGGGGAGACGCGCGTGAGGAGGGCCGCGGGTGGTCGGGACGTCCGGATTCCGGGGGAGACGCGCGCGATGAGGGCCGCGGGTGGTCGGGACGTCCGGAATCCGGCCGGATGGCGCGCGCGCGGGCGCGGCGCGGACTCAGTCGCGGGACGTGGGAAGAGCGTCCTCCACGGTCATGAGCCCGTCGCGGTAGCGGCGCCCGATCTCGTCCTTGAGGGCGTCGGCGGCGTGCTGGACCGCGGTCCGCTGGCGGCCGACGGCGTCCGCGAGGGCCTGGAGCCGCTCGACCGCCGCCGCGAGCCCCGCGTCGTCGAGGGAGCCGGGGTCGCTGATCGACGGGTCGGCGACCGCCGCCTCGGCGGCGCGCCGGTGCTCCCCGACGCGGCTCGGCTCGGCCAGCCCGTGCCGGCCGAGGCCGTGGCTCTGCCCGGGCGGGTCGGCGAGGGTGCGGGCCAGCCTCGCGACGAGCTCCTCGGTCGAGCGCTCGGCGAGGCTCGCGCCCTCCTGGCGCGCCCGCTGCTCGGCGCGCAGCAGGTCGAGCCGGCCGTGCAGCAGCCGCCGCGCGTAGCTGAGGTCGGTCTCCTCCTGCTCGGCCTCCGCGCGCCGGGCGCGCAGGTCCTCGACGGGCATCTCGCCGAGCCCGTCGAGGAAGTCCTCGGCGAGGACGTGGTCGAGACGGCGCCGCCCACCGGGCTGCGGCTCCACGGGCGACGGCGTACCGGACGACGACATGTCCCGCAGCCTAGGCGCTCGCGCCCGGCTGCGGGCCGGGCTCAGGCGACCGACGCGCGGGCGGCGTCGAGCCCGAGCAGCTCGCGCGCGGCGGCCACGGGCAGCGGCGGGCGCTGCAGCTGCGTCGCCACCCCGGCGGCGCGCGCGACGAGGTCGGCGTTGGACCCGACCGGCACGGCCCCCTCCGGCCCGCGGGACCACACGAGCACGTCCTCCATGCCGACGCGCAGGTGCCCGCCCGCCGCCAGCGCGGCGGCGAGGACGGTGAGGTGCGAGCGGCCGATGCCCGTGGCCGACCACGACGTCACCTCCGGCGGCAGCGCCGCGACGCACGCGACGAGCGTGTCGGCCGTGCCGGGCATGCCGCCGGGCACGCCCATGACGAGGTCGACGTGCACCTTCCCCCCGGCGGGCAGGCCCTCGCGGTCCAGGAGCCGGCGCAGCGTCGCGAGCTGGCCGAGGTCGAAGACCTCGAACTCCGGCACGATGCCGCGCTCGCGCGCCGCGCGGAACAGGTCGACGACGAAGCCCCACGGGTTCATGAACACGTCGTCGCCGAAGTTGACGGTGCCGAGCGTGAGCGAGCACGAGTCCGGCTCCGCGTCCAGGACCGCGAGACGGGCGTCGAGCGGGTCGTGGACGCTGCCGCCGGTCGACAGCTGCACGACGAGGCCGCACGCCTCCCGCACCGCGGCCAGGGTCTCGCGCACCCGCGGCAGGTCGAGGGTCGGCGCGTGCTCGGCGTCGCGCACGTGGACGTGCACCATGGCCGCGCCGGCCCGCTCGCACGCGGCGGCCTCGGCCGCGATCTCCTCCGGTGTCGTCGGGAGGTTCGGCACGTCCGCCCGGCGCGACTCCGCCCCGGTCGGTGCGACGGTGATCATGGTGCCGGCGGGCGGGCGCAGGAAGCGGCTCACGGCCGCAGACCCTAGTGCTCGGCTACGGCCGGACGAGCACGTCCTGCGAGGCGGCGACCCCGTCGGCGACGAGCACCGCGTCGACCGGCGTGCTCCGTTTGACCACGCCGAGCGCGATCGGCCCGAGCTCGTGGTGCCGCACGACGGTCGTGAGCCGCCCGACGGCGCGCCCGCCGTCGACGGCGTGCAGCTCCGCGCCCTCGGCGGGCAGCGTGTGACCGGACCCGTCGAGGTGCAGGAGCACGACGCGCCGGGGCGGTCGGCCGAGGTTGTGGACCCGGGCGACGGTCTCCTGCCCGCGGTAGCAGCCCTTCTGCAGGTGCACGGCGGTGCGGAGCCAGTCGAGCTCGTGGGGGATGGTGCGGTGGTCGGTCTCGCGCAGGTGGCGCGGCCGCCCGGCCGCCACGCGCAGCGCCTCGGCCGCCCACACCCCCGCGCGCGGGCGCTCGGCGAGCACCGCCTCGAGCCGGTCGCGGGGGACGAGGACCTCGCGCCAGGCGCGCTCGCGTCCCGGGTGGCTCGCGTCGTCGCTGCCGTAGCCCGCGCTCACCGCGCCCGTCCGCGGCCACGGGTCGACCCAGGCGAGCGGCTCGCCCTCGCCGGACTCCCGCGCGACGGGCTCGCCGACGACCGCCCAGTCCGCGGTGACGTCGGCGACCTCCACCCGAAGCATGAAGCGCATGCTGTCGAGGAAGGCGACGAGGTCCGGTGCCGTCCCGGGCTCCACGACGAGCCACGTGGTGCTGCCGTCGTCGACCACGTGGAGCTCGTGCTCGACGTGGCCCTTGGGGCTCAGCAGCAGCGCCTCGGTCGAGGTGCGCGGCGGCAGCGTGCGCAGGTCCTGCGTCGTCAGGGAGTGCAGCCACGTGAGCCGGTCGGGGCCGGTCACCGTGACGACGCCGCGGGTCGACAGGTCGACGTGGGCGAGGCCCTCCTCGAGCAGCCGCTGCTCGCGGACCGGGTCGCCGTAGTGCGCGGGCACACCCGCGTCCGGTCCGTCGGCGACGAGGACCGCTCCGGCGGAGCTCGACGGCATCCCGGCGGCGGTGCTCACGCGACCTTCTTGAGGCGGGCCGAGGCGTGCGAGCCCATCGGCTGCCCGACGGCGACCATGTCCATGGCCCACAGCAGGTCGCCCTGCACGTAGCCGTACAGCCGCTGCGCGGCGGAGTACTCCGCGGCGTCCGTGGAGCGGGCGACCAGCTCGGTGCTCAGCTCGATCTTCCCGGCGTGGGCGCGGCCGAGGTACTGCTCGAGGTAGCCCATGGGGTGCACGAGCAGGAGCTCGACGTCGGTGCCGTCGACGCCGGCCTCGCCGCCGGGCACGCGCCAGAAGCCGGTCTCCGTCGCGAGCGGCTGGCCGAGCGCGCCGGCCTCGTCGAGCTGCCACGTGCGGGAGTCCCACCGCAGGAACGGCCGGCCGTCGTGCGTGACCCGGACCTCCTGCCCGAAGGGCACCGCGCGGTCCATGGTCGGGTACGTGACCTCGCCGGCGCCCTGCCACGTGCCGACGAGCCAGCCGACGGCCACGAGCGGGCGCGCGAGGTCGGCGGGGATCTCGATGGGTCGGGCGGGGCTCACGGGGTGCCGGTCCGGGTGCGGCCGCGCCTCAGCGCTGACCCGCGAAGAGCTTGTAGAGGACGACGAGGCCGACCCAGCCGATCGCGAGCGACGAGAGGACCAGGAGCCCCGTGAAGACGGCCTCGAGCATGCGGCCATCGTAGCCTCGGCGGCGTGGACGAGCTCTCCCCGGACCCCGCGCCGGCCTCCCTCGTGGTCAAGGTCACGTGCGGGGCGGAGGCGCCCGAGCGCTGCAGCCAGGCCCTGACGGTCGCCTCGACCGCGGTCGCCGCCGGGGTGGCGGTGTCGCTCTGGCTGACCGGCGAGGCGACCCGGCTCGCGGTGCGCGGCGCCGAGGGGTTCGTGCTCGAGCACGCGGCCGACCCGCTCGAGCTCCTCGCGCTCGTCGCGACCGAGGGGACGGTGACGGTCTGCTCGCAGTGCGCGGCGCGCCGCTCGCTCACCGAGGCCGACCTCGTGCCGGGGGCGCGCATCGCCGGCGCCGCCGTGCTCGTGCAGGAGGTCATGGCGCCGGGCGCCCGCTCGCTCGTCTACTGAGGCGCCGCCGGCGCAGGCCGGCCCGGTACAGCGCGCAGCCGAGGCAGATGCCGAAGCCGGCGTTGAGGCCCGCGGCGACGAGCGCCGCCGCGGCGGAGCCGACGACCGCTCCCGGCACGCCCAGCGCCCACAGCGCGAGGCCCGCGCCGACGACTCCGAGCCCCACGAGCTGGGCGAAGCGCGGCGCGGCGGCGTCCTCCCAGAACGCGGGCGGGCCGAGCCGCGGTCGCACGGCGACCCGGAACAGGGCGCCCCACGGGCCGCGGCCCGGACCGAGCACGACCGTGAGCGCGAAGACGACCGCCTGGAGCGCGAGCAGCCACACCGACCCGGTGAGCACGGTCGCGGCGAGGACGAGCGAGGTGCCGGCCGCGGCGACGCGCGGGCCGCGGGGGTCGACCGCTCCCGGCGGGCGCGGGCCGGCCGCCGTGCCGGGCGCGATCGCCGTGCCCGTCACGCCGCGCTCCGGGTCGCCGGCGGCGCCGCGTCCAGCGAGGGGCGGCGGCCGGCCGCGAGCACGTCGAGCGCCGCGGCGACCCGGTCGGCGTCGACCGCGCCGGGGTGCGAGACCACGACGACGCCGGCCGCGTCGGCAAGGAGGACGGTCGGGGCGGTGCGGACGTCGAGCCGCTCGACGAGGTCCGGCACGCGCTCGGCGAGCACGTGCGCGACCGTCACGCCCGGACGTGCGCCGAGGGCGGCCCGGAGCGCGGCGAGGGTACGGGCGCAGTCCGAGCAGGCCCGGGTGCCGACGACCACGACGGTCGCGACGGTCCCCGCCGGCCGGTCGAGCGTCCCGGCGGCGAGGTCGGGCAGGGAGACGGCCGCGGTCGTGGGCGCGAGGTCGCGGCGCCGGACGCGCCGCTCCCGGGCACGCACGACCAGGCCGGCCACGACGACCGCGGCCATGACGGCGGCGAGCAGCAGCGCGCGCGCGAGCAGGGGGTCCACGACCGAACCAAGCGGTGGCGGGGCGCGCGTGTTCCCGGGCCGTCCGGCATGCGGATCCGCGGGCCGCCTCGTGCGCGACGAACCGGGCGGCGCACGGCACGCGCCTTCACGTGCAGAGCAGGCCGAGGGTCAGGTTCCGCGTGGGGTAGGGCGCCGCCGCCGCACGGCTCCAGCCGCCGACGACCGACGTCACGCGGTAGCGGTACGTGCCGAGGAGGCCTGGCTGGTCGACGAGGGACGTGGCGGTGGTCGTCGCGAGCACGGTCCACGTCGTCCCGCCGTCGGCGGAGCGGGCGACCACGTGGCGCGTGCCGGGCACGGCCGGGGTGCCCGGCTCCACGCGACGTCGACGCCGCTCGGCAGCAGCAGCGAGCACCGGGCGGTCACCGCGCTCGGCGCGGCGAGCGTGGCGGCCCCGGCCGACCCCGCCCCCGCACCCGGCGTGGTCCACGCGTGCGCCGCGCCGGCGTTCACGAGCCAGACCAGCACCCACGCGAGCAGCGCGGCGAGCAGGCGCGCCCCCGAGCGGGCGGGCCCCACCCGCGGCGCGCGGCGGGTCACGGCCCGCCTCAGACCTGTGCGGCGACCAGCGTGCCCGCGACCTGGACGGTGACGCCCTGGCACGCGTCACCCGCCGCGGCCACCATCGTGAGGCCGCCGACCACGGTGACGTCGCCGGAGGCGCCGGCCGCCAGGGTCACCGGCGCGACCGTGCCGGCGGAGGTGGTGAAGTTCGACGCGCCGCACGCGCCCTGGCCGGTGACGGCGCCGAGGGTGACGCCCGTGACGCGCACCGGGAACGGGTTGGGGTTCGACACGGCGAACACGACGTCGCCGGAGCCGCCCGGGAACAGCTGCGCGCCGGCCGTGCCGGGCGTCACGACGAGGTCCTGCGCGGTCGTCGCCCGGCCCCCGCCGACCCCGGCGCCGCCGACGGTCCACAGGGCCGCGGCCGCGGCCGCCGGCAGCGCGAGGGCGACGACCCAGGCGACCAGGGACGCGCGGCGACGGGCCCTCGTGCCGCGTGCGCGGCCGACGGCGGCGCGGTGCTGCGGCGTGCCGGTCATGACGTCCCCCCGTCGCTGCCGCCGCGGTCGGAGCGCCGCGGCCACCCCGTCGATCGGCAGCCGGGCGGCGCACCTGAGGGGCGGCGCCCGGCGGCCGGCGCTCAGCCCAGGGTGAGGCGGGCGCCGACGTGCACGCCGAGGCCGGCGGCCATGACGCACGCGGCCCCCGCGGACACCGCCGCGCGGCGGTGCGAGGTCGTCGGCTGCCGGTACAGCAGCACGTGCAGGCCCGCGGTCGTCGCGCCCGAGACCGCGCCGAGCGCGAGCGCCGGCAGCACGCCGGTGCCCTCGACGACCCAGCCGCCGAGGGCGCCCGCGAGCAGCCCGCCCGCGACCGTGGCGAGCGGGAGGGTGACCGGGCGGGGCCACGGGACGCTCATGACGAGGGCCGCGCTCACGCACCCCGTCGCGCCGACCAGCAGCGGCGCGACGGAGCCGGTGCCGGCGTCGGCGGCGAGCCAGCCGGTGCCGAGCAGGACGACCGCCTGGCCGCTCACGCTCGCGGACACGGACTCGACCAGGCGCGGCCGGCCGTCGCGCCGGCCCATCTGGTGCACGAAGGCGACGACGACCCCGACGGCGAAGACCGCGGGCACCCACTCGAGGTCGTCGGTGCCGTCGAGCTGCACGAGGACGGCCCCCGTGACGCCGGTGCCCACCACGATCCAGCCGACCCCCCAGCCGACCGGCACCTGGAGCAGCCGCGTCCACCCGTAGCCGACCGCCGCGACGACCGCGACGAAGGCGAGCGACGTCCACCACGGCCCGAGCGGGCCGCCCGCCAGCAGCGGCACGAGGGTGAGAGCGGCGGCCGCCCCCAGTGCGCCGAGCAGGACGATCACGCGGGCGAGCACCCCGGCATCGTGCCAGAGGCCGCACGCACCGGGACCGAGCGCCGGGGCGGCGCCCGGCACGCCCTATCCTCCGAGCCGAGCCATCCGACGGCGACAGGAGGACGAGGCGTGGCCCGACTCGTGCTGCTCGGTGACGTCCTCAGCCCCTCCACCTCCGCCCTGCCCGCCCTCGCGCTGCTCCCGCACCGGGTCGACGTCCTGCCGGGCGTGCCGGGTGCCCTCGTCGACCTGGGTGACGCCGACGTCGTCCTCGTCGACTGCCTCCGCGACCTCGTCGCGGCGCGCGCGCTGTGCCGGCTGCTGCGGACGACGGCGCCGGACACCCCCGTGCTGGCCGTGCTCACCGAGGGCGGCCTCGCCGCGGTGTCCGGTGACTGGGGCGTGACGGACGTCGTCCTCCACGACGCGGGTCCGGCCGAGGTCGACGCGCGCGTGCGGCTCGCGGCGGCGGCCGTCGCGCCGCGCGACGACGCGGCGGACGGGCCGGGGGAGATCGTCGCGGGCGACGTCGTCATCGACGAGAGCACGTACACCGCCCGCGTCCGGCGCACCGTCCTCGACCTCACGTACAAGGAGTTCGAGCTGCTGAAGTTCCTGGCCGCCCACCCCGGCCGGGTGTTCACCCGCGCACAGCTGCTGCAGGAGGTGTGGGGCTACGACTACTTCGGCGGCACCCGCACCGTCGACGTCCACGTGCGCCGGCTGCGCGCGAAGCTCGGCGCGGAGCACGAGCACCTCATCGGCACCGTCCGCAACGTCGGCTACCGCCTCGTCGTGGGCCGCGCCGCCGTTGAGGACGACGCGACGGACTGAGGCCGCGGGCGCCGGTCCGCGGGCGCGTTCGCCCCGTCCTCGAGACGCACGCAGGAGGGGCCCCGACCGGTCCGGTCGGGGCCCCTCCGCGGTGTCAGCGGCCTGCCGCCGACGACCTGCCGGTCACGGCAGGATCGTGATGCGGCCCTCGCCGCCGCGGGGGTAGTCCGCCGCGGTCACGACGCCGCCGAGGTCCTCGCTCAGGTACGTGACGAGCCCCTGCTGGTACTGCACGCCGAGCCGCACGAAGTCGACCGCCGGGTAGCCGTCGCCACCGGCCAGCGAGAAGTCGTTCGAGGCGACCGCGTACGTGCTCGTCGGGTCGAGGACGACGCCGCCGGAGATGATCTCGGTGCCGTCGTCGAGCGTGAGCTCGGTGATGCGGTCACCGGCCGGGCGGGACGCGTCGATCGTGTAGCTCGCGCCGGCGATCTGCACGAACGCGCCGTTGGCGGCCGGGTAGGACGCCGCACCGGTCTCCAGCAGCTGCTTGAGCTGCGCCGCGGTGTACTCCGGCGCGACCGACACGAAGTTGGAGAACGCCGCGATGCGGAACGTGTCCGCCTCGGTGATCGGGCCCTCGGGCTGGTCGATGTTGCCGCGGATGCCGCCGCCGTTGTGGAAGGCGAGGTCCGGCACGGGCGTGCCGAACTCGGCGGCCTGCTGCGTGGCGATGGCGAGCTGCATGTCGGCCATGAGGTTGCCGCCGTTGGACTCGCCGGTGCGGACGTCGACGGTCTGCAGGTCGAGGACGACCTGGCTCTGCGCCACGACGTTCGCCTCGAGCGCGTCGAGGTAGTCCTGCACGGGCTCCTCGACGTTCTCCAGCAGGTACGGGTCGGGCTCGACCGCGTCGGGGCCGACCGAGGACACGCGGCGGACGCCGGAGGCGTCCTCGTCGACCGAGAGGACCTCGCCGCTGCGGTCGAAGTTCACCGTCAGCGCGCCCACGTAGCGCCAGGAGCCGAGCGTGGTGACGACCGGGACCTCGACGCCGTCGGCGTCCGTGGAGTACAGCGGGTAGTCGTCGAGGCGCGTGTCGCCGGGCACGAGCAGGTCGTCCTCGTCCGCCAGCAGCTCCGCACCGCCACCGCCGATCACGACGTCGACGCCGCTCAGCTCGGTGACGAGCTCGAGCTCCTCGTTGATGTCCTGCAGGTGCGACTGCAGCACGATGATGTCGACGCCGGAGTCGGTGAGCAGGTCGACCTGCGCCTGGGTGATGTCGACCAGCTCCGGCCGCGCGACGACGTCGCCGGGGGAGGAGATGGTCGGCAGCTCGGGCGTCGTGAGGCCGATGACGCCGATGCGCTCACCGCGCTCGCGCACGACCGTGCTGGCGGCGATCGAGCCGTCCGCGGCCAGCGCCGCCAGTGAGGGCACGCCCGACACGTCGAGGTTGGCCGACACGAACGTCGTGTCCGGCACCGAGGAGATGAAGCGGGCGAGCGTCTCGGGCCCGAAGTCGAACTCGTGGTTGCCGATGGCGAGGGCGTCGTAGTCGAGGTAGTCGACCGCCACGGCGTCGTAGAAGGGCGCACCCTCCTGGCGGGAGGCGTTGAGCTCGGCGCCGGCCAGGTAGTTGTCGCCGGAGTTGAGCAGGAGGAAGCCCCGCTTGCCGGACTGCCCCGGAGCGGGCCGGCCGCTCAGCGACTCGCGCTCGATGCGCTCCACGACGGAGGCGAAGCGGGCGACGCCGCCGTACTCGCCGCCGTCGATCTCGGTGGGCGTGAGCGCGGACTCGCCGTCGTTGTTGTGGGCGATGGTGAGGGTGAAGGCGGCCTTGGGCGCCTTCCCGGCGCCCGTGCCGGACGGGGGCGCGGCGGACGCGGCGCCGGCGGACGCGGTGCCGGCGGCGGCGAGCGCCACTGCGGCCACGGCGGCCAGTGCGCCGCGGCGGTGTGCCTGGGACATGTCACTCCAGATCGGGTCGGGTGCGGGGTCGTGCCGGCCGGACGGCGGTACGGGCGGGTCGCCCCCCGTTCCCGCCCGGTGCGGCACCGTTGCTACCAGGGACGCCTTCGCCCCGGTGAGCACCGGGTGAACGATCGGTGAAGTATGGCCCTCGGCGCCAGGCTGCCCGGTGTGTCCTGACATGCGGTGCGGCCGCCCTCACCGACCGTGAGCCCCGCGGACCCGCATCCGGGTGCAGCCGAGCGGCCGCGGCGTAGGCTCGCGGCCATGCCGAGCGAGCCCGCCGGCGCCGTCGTCGGCGCCCCCGCCGTGCGGCGTGCGGCGCGGCTGACGCCCCGGGACGTGGCCGCCGTCGAGGAGCTCGTGCGGCGGGCGACCGAGGCGGACGGGGTGGCGCCGCTCAGCGAGCACGTCGTGCTCCACCTCCGCCGCGGCGGGGAGGAGCCCGGGGTCCACCTGCTCGTCCGCGAGGGGGGCGCCGACGCCGCTGCCGACGAGGGCCCGCTGCTCGGGTACGCCCACCTCGACCCGACCGACGCCGTCGCGGGGTCGTCGGCGGAGCTCGTCGTCGACCCGGACGCGCGCCGTGGCGGCCTCGGGCGGGCGCTCGTGGCCGCGCTGCTCGACCTGTCCGGCGAGCTCGCCGACGGCCGGCTGCGGCTCTGGGCGCACGGCGAGTCCCCCGACGCCGCGGCCCTCGCGAGCGCGATGGGCTTCACCCGGGCCCGCGAGCTGTGGCAGATGCGGCGGTCCCTGCGTGCGGCCCTGCCGCGCCCCGACGTGCCCGACGGCGTCGCGGTCCGGACGCTGCGCACCGAGCCGCGGGCAGCCCTCGACGCCGACGCGGACGCCGTGCTCGCGGTCAACGCCGCCGCCTTCGCCGACCACCCGGAGCAGGGCCGCTGGACGAGGGCCGACGTCGACGCGCGCCTCGCCGAGGCGTGGTTCGACCCCGCCGGGCTCTTCCTGGCCCACGAGGTCGGCGCCGACGGCACCGAGGGCGCGCTGCTCGGCTTCCACTGGACGAAGGTGCACGGCCACGCGTCCGGACCCTCGACCGGCGCGACGGACGGGCCGGCCGACGACCACGACCACGACCAGGACCACGGCCACGAGCCGGTCGGGGAGGTGTACGTCGTCGGTGTGTCGCCGCTGGCGCAGGGCCGGGGCCTCGGGCGCGTCCTCACGCTCGTCGGCCTGCACCACCTCCGCGCGCGCGGCCTGGACCAGGCCATGCTGTACGTCGACGCCGGCAACACCGCGGCCGTGCGCACGTACACATCCCTCGGCTTCACCCGCTGGGACGTCGACGTCCAGTTCTCGCGTGACGGCTGACCGACCACCCGACGCCGACCGACCCCGACCGACACCCACGACCTCGTCCGACTCCCCGGGAGCCCCCACGATGGCCACCACCCGACGTCCCGCCCGCCCCGCCCGCCCGGCGCGTGCGGCGACGCCGACCCGTCGCACGTCCCGCGCGCGCACCGCGGCCGGGCAGGACGCCGCCGACGCGTCCGGCGCGGTCGACGGCGCCGAACCGACCGGCGCCGGGTCGGGCGAGGCCCCGGCCGGTGGGGACGACCGCGGGGAGGCCGGCAGCGGCCCCGCGGCCCCGCGGCCCGGGCGGCAGCGGCGCGAGACCGCGGAGATCGCCGAGCACCTCGGCGAGGCGGCCCCCGAGCACGAGCCGGACGACGTCGACGAGCTGCCCGAGGACCGCTTCGCCGACCGCGAGGTGTCGTGGCTCGCGTTCAACGAGCGTGTCCTGGAGCTCGCCGAGGACCCCGACGTGCCGCTGCTCGAGCGGGCGCGCTTCCTCGCGATCTTCGCGAGCAACCTCGACGAGTTCTACATGGTCCGCGTCGCCGGCCTGAAGCGGCGCATCGCGACCGGCATCGCGGTGCGCGCCGCGAGCGGCCTGGAGCCGCGCGAGGTGCTCCACGAGATCTCGGTGCGCACCGAGTCGCTCATGGCGCGGCACGCCCGGGTGTACCGCGACGTCGTCGGCCCGGAGATGGCCGTGCACGGCATCACGGTGGTGCGCTGGGACGAGCTCGACGACCACGCGTGCGAGCGGCTGTCCGAGCTCTTCCGCGAGCAGGTCTTCCCCGTGCTCACGCCGCTCGCGGTCGACCCCGCGCACCCGTTCCCCTACATCTCCGGGCTGTCGCTCAACCTCGCCGTCGTCGTCTCCAACCCCGCGACCGGCAAGCAGCACTTCGCCCGCGTCAAGGTGCCGCCGGTCCTGCCGCGGTTCCTGCGGGTGCCGCGCGAGGGCGGCAGCGGCGACGACGTGAGCGTCGGGTTCGTGCCGCTGGAGGACGTCATCGCCGCCCACCTCGGCATGCTCTTCCCCGGCATGGACGTGGTCCGGCACTCCACCTTCCGCGTCACCCGCAACGAGGACCTCGAGGTGGAGGAGGACGACGCGGAGAACCTCCTGCAGGCGCTGGAGAAGGAGCTCCTGCGCCGGCGGTTCGGCCCGCCCGTCCGGCTCGAGCTCGCCGACGGGATGGCCGAGGAGGACAAGGACCTGCTGGTCCGCGAGCTCGACGTCACCGCCGACGAGGTCTACCACCTGCCGGAGCCGCTCGACCTGCGCGGCCTCACCGTCATGGCCGACCTCGACCGGCCGGAGCTGCAGTTCCCCACCTTCCTGCCGCGCACCCACCGGGACCTCGCCGAGGTCGAGACGGCCAAGGCGAGCGACGTCTTCGCGGCGGTCAGCCGTCGCGACGTCCTCCTGCACCACCCGTACGACTCGTTCTCCACGAGCGTGCAGGCGTTCCTCGAGCAGGCCGCAGCCGACCCGCACGTCCTCGCGATCAAGCAGACGCTGTACCGCACGAGCGGCGACAGCCCGATCGTCGACGCCCTCATCGACGCCGCCGAGGCGGGCAAGCAGGTGCTCGCCCTCGTCGAGATCAAGGCGCGCTTCGACGAGCAGGCGAACATCTCGTGGGCGCGCAAGCTCGAGCAGGCCGGCGTCCACGTCGTGTACGGGATCGTCGGGCTCAAGACGCACGCCAAGCTGAGCCTCGTCGTGCGCCGCGAGCCCGGGGGCCTCGCGCGCTACTGCCACGTCGGCACGGGCAACTACAACCCGAAGACGGCGCGCATCTACGAGGACCTCGGCCTGCTCACCAAGGACCCGCAGGTCGCCGACGACCTGACGGTGCTGTTCAACCAGCTGAGCGGCTTCGCGCCGAGCTCGCGGTACACCCGCCTGCTCGTCGCGCCGCGGACGGTCCGGCAGGGCCTCGTCGACCTCGTGGAGCGCGAGATCGCCAACCACGCCCGCGGGCTGCCCGCGGGCGTGCGCCTGAAGGTCAACTCCATCGTCGACGAGGTGCTCATCGACGCGCTGTACCGCGCGTCACGGGCGGGCGTCCCGGTCGACGTCGTCGTGCGCGGGATCTGCGCGATCCGGCCCGGGGTGCCCGGCCTCAGCGAGAACGTGCGGGTCCGGAGCATCCTCGGCCGCTTCCTCGAGCACTCGCGCATCTTCTGGTTCGCGGCGGGCGGGGAGCCGGTCGTCTACATCGGCAGCGCCGACATGATGCACCGCAACCTCGACCGCAGGGTCGAGGCGCTCGTGCGGCTGCGCGACGAGCGGCACGTCGAGCAGCTCACCGCGCTGCTGGACCTGTCGATGGACGCCGGGACGGCGTCGTGGCACCTCGGCGCCGACGGCGAGTGGGTCCGGCAGGCACGCGGCGAGGACGGCGAGCCGCTCGCGGACCTGCAGACCGTCCTCATCGCCCAGCACGGCGGGCGCTCCTCGCGCCGGCACGGGGGCTCGCGGGGCCGGCCGTCGACGGGGCGCGCGGCCGCCCGCTGAGGCGCCTCGCGCGCCGGTGACGGCACGTGAGCCGCGGTCACCGTGCGGGGCGGTCGTTACCGTCCCGTGACCGGTGCGAGCGGCGGGGGCCCAAGGTTCCCCGACCGTTCACCTGGGGTTCACCTGGGCGGTCCGGAGGGCCCCGCGGGCGCGGTTAGCGTCGGAGCGCAACGAGCCCCTGCCCGTTCCCGGGCCCCCACAGGAGGTACTCCGTGACTCGCTCCACGCTCTCCCGCGGCCTGCTCCCGGCCGCCGTCGTCATGTCGCTCGCCCTCGCCGCGTGCGGTGGCGGCGACGGCGGCTCCGACGACGCCACCGGCGCCGCGGGCGCCGAGGACACCGCCGCCGCCGGCGACGGCGCGACCGCCGAGGACGGCGCGGCCGCCGGCGAGGAGCTGTCCGGCACCCTGGTCGGTGCCGGCGCGAGCTCCCAGCAGGCGGCCGTCCAGGCCTGGGTCGCCGGCTACAACGGCGTCCAGCCCGGCGTGACCGTCAACTACGACCCCATCGGCTCCGGCGGCGGCCGCGAGCTGTGGCTCGGCGGCGGCTCCGACTTCGCCGGCTCCGACGCCTACCTCGACGACGAGGAGCTCGCCGCGGTCGCCGACAACGGCACCTGCGCCTCCGCCGACGTCGTGGAGCTCCCGCTCTACATCTCGCCCGTCGCCGTCATCTTCAACCTCGAGGGCGTGGACACGGTCAACATGCCGCCGGAGGTCATCGCCGGCGTGTTCGCCGAGGAGATCACGACGTGGGACGACCCGGCGATCGCCGAGGCCAACCCCGACGTCGAGCTCCCCAGCACGAACATCACGCCCGTGCACCGCTCCGACGACTCCGGCACCACCGAGAACTTCACGTCGTACCTCGACGTGGTCGCCGGCGACGTGTGGACCTTCGGCGAGGTCGAGACCTGGCCGAGCGAGCTCGGTGGCGAGGCGGCCCCGCAGACCTCCGGCGTCGTGCAGGCCGTCCAGTCCGGTGACGGCTACATCGGCTACGCCGACGCCTCGCAGGCCGGCGACCTCGGCACCGTCGCGGTCGGCGTCGGCGAGGAGTTCGTCGCCTTCTCGCCCGAGGCCGCGGCGACCGTACTCGACGTGTCGGAGCGGGTCGAGGGGCGCGGCGAGACCGACCTCGCGATCGACCTCGCCCGGGACACTCAGGAGTCCGGCGCCTACCCGATCGTGCTCGTCAGCTACCACATCGCGTGCGCGGACTACTCCGACGACGAGAAGGCCGCCCTCGTCAAGGACTACCTCACGTACGTCTCGAGCACCGAGGGCCAGCAGGCCGCGGCCGACAACGCGGGCTCCGCGCCCATCTCGGACACCCTCCGCACCGACGTCCAGGCGGCCATCGACTCCATCCAGTGACGCCGGCGCGGTTCTGACCAACCGCTGACACGTCTCTGGACCGGACGGGGGTCGGGCGGCCACCATCTTCGGTGGCCGCCCGTCCCTGCGCCGCCCCCCTCTCCCGCGCCCCTCCCCGTTGCGGCCGAAGGACACCCCCATGACGACTGACACCCAGCCGGCGGCACCACTCGCCGAGCAGCAGAAGGCGCCGCAGCGCCCCGGCGACCGGATCTTCTCCGGCGCGACGCTCGTCGCGGCGCTGCTCATCCTGCTCACCCTCGCGGGCGTCGCGATCTTCCTCACGCTCGAGGGGCTGCCCGCCCTCACGGCCGACCCCGAGGAGATCACCCGCGAGCAGGGCTTCGCCGCCTACGTCTGGCCGCTCCTGGCGGGCACGATCCTCGCGTCCGTGCTCGCGCTGCTGTTCGCGGCGCCCGTCGCGGTCGGCATCGCGCTCTACATCTCGCACTACGCCCCGCGCCGGGTCGCCAAGACCTTCGGCTACGTCATCGACCTGCTCGCCGCCATCCCCAGCGTCGTCTTCGGCTTCTGGGGCTTCGTCGTGTTCGGCCAGTACCTCGTGCCCGCGTTCCAGTGGCTGGAGGCCAACCTCGGCTTCGTCCCGCTCTTCGCCGGTCCGACCGCGACGTCCGGTCGCGTCATGCTGACGGCGTCCCTCGTGCTCGCCGTCATGATCCTGCCGATCATGACGGCCGTCTGCCGCGAGGTCTTCCTGCAGACGCCACGCCTGCACGAGGAGGCCGCGCTCGCGCTCGGCGCCACGCGCTGGGAGATGATCAGGATGGCCGTGCTGCCGTACGGTCGCTCCGGCGTGATCTCGGGGGCCATGCTCGGCCTCGGCCGCGCGCTCGGCGAGACGCTCGCCGTCACCCTCGTGCTGTCGGTCAACCCGGCGATCTTCACGTGGAACCTCATCAGCTCCGAGAACCCCTCGACGATCCCCGCGAACATCGCGCTGAACTTCCCCGAGGCGACCGGCATCGGGGTGAGCGAGCTCATCGCCTCCGGCCTCGTCCTCTTCGTCCTCACCTTCCTCGTCAACTACGCCGCGCGCTGGATCGCCTCGCGCGGCTTCTCGGGAGCCGCCGGATGAGCACCGACCGCGGGACCGACGCCCGGACCACGGCCGACGCCGGGCCGTCCACCGACCCCCGTCCGCAGCAGCCCGGCCAGCGGGTCGCGGCCCCGGCCGACACGAGCGGCCTCACGCCCGAGCGCTTCGGCGTGCCGGGCGGCGCGCCCGCGACCCCGCCACCCGCCACGGGCGGTCTCGGCGGGTCCGGCATCCTGCCGCGCCGGCTGCCGCAGGCGCTGCTGCTCGTGGCGGCCGCCCTGAGCGCCGGGGGCCTCGTCCTCGCCGGGGCGTTCAGCTGGACCGGCCTCGCGGCGCTCACCGCGCTCGTCTACACCGTCGGGATCTTCGCGCTCGCCCGCAGCGTCGAGGGGCCGCGCCGGGCGAAGGACCGCGTCGTCACCTCGCTCGTCACCATCGCCTTCGTCCTCGCGATGGCGCCGCTGGTCTCGCTCGTGTGGACGGTCGTCACCAACGGCGTCGCCCGCTTCGACGTCGCGTTCTTCACCCAGACCATGGCCGGGGTCGTCGGCGAGGGCGGCGGTGCCGCGCACGCGATCGTCGGCACGCTCGTCGTCACCGGCCTCGCCGCCCTCATCTCCGTGCCGGTCGGCCTGCTCGCCGCCGTGTGGCTCGTGGAGTACGGGCGCGGCCCGCTCAAGGCGGCCATCACCTTCCTCGTCGACGTCATGACCGGAATCCCGTCGATCGTGGCCGGGCTGTTCGCCTTCGCGCTGTTCTCCACCCTGCTGGGCGACCCCGGCCACCGCTCCGGCATCGCCGGTGCGGTGGCGCTGTCGGTGCTCATGACGCCGGTCGTCATCCGCTCGTGCGAGGAGATGCTCAAGCTCGTGCCGGACGAGCTCCGCGAGGCCTCCTACGCCCTCGGCGTCCCGCGCTGGCGCACGATCGTCAAGGTCGTCATGCCGACCGCGATCGGCGGCATCGTCGCGGGCATCACGATCGCGATCGCCCGCATCATCGGCGAGACCGCCCCGCTGCTCATCACGCTCGGGTTCACCGTGGGGTTCAACTTCGACGTGTTCGGCGGGCGCATGTCGACGCTCCCGGTCTTCGCCTACGACCAGTTCGTGCGCCGCGGGCTGCCGCCGGAGGCGTTCCTCGACCGGGCGTGGACCGCGGCGCTCGTCCTCATCCTCATCGTGATGCTGCTCAACGGCATCGGCCGCCTCATCGCCTTCCTGTTCGCCCCGAAGACCGGACGCTGAGAGGAACACCCACCGTGTCCAAGCGCATCGAGGTCAACGACCTCGACATCTACTACGGCAAGTTCAAGGCCGTCGAGGACGTCTCCATGGTCATCGAGCCCCGCTCGGTGACGGCCTTCATCGGCCCGTCCGGGTGCGGCAAGTCGACCTTCATCCGGTCCCTCAACCGCATGCACGAGGCCATCAAGGGCGCGTACGTCACGGGCGAGGTCCTCGTCGACGGGCAGAACCTCTACGCCCCGACGACCGACCCGGTCGACGTGCGCCGCCAGATCGGCATGGTCTTCCAGCGGCCGAACCCGTTCCCGACGATGTCGATCTACGACAACGTCATCGCCGGCTACAAGCTCAACGCCAAGCGCATGAGCAAGAAGGTGGCCGACGAGAAGGTCGAGAAGGCGCTCCAGGGCGCCAACCTGTGGAACGAGGTCAAGGACCGCCTCGACGAGTCCGGCTCGAGCCTGTCCGGTGGTCAGCAGCAGCGCCTGTGCATCGCCCGCGCCATCGCGGTCGAGCCCGAGGTCCTGCTCATGGACGAGCCGTGCTCCGCCCTGGACCCCATCTCGACGCTCGCGATCGAGGACCTCATCCAGGAGCTCAAGGAGCAGTACACGATCGTCATCGTCACGCACAACATGCAGCAGGCCGCCCGCGTGTCCGACCGGACGGCGTTCTTCAACATCGCGGGGACCGGCAAGCCCGGCCGGCTCATCGAGATGGACACGACCACGACGATGTTCTCCAACCCGTCGGTGCAGGCGACCAACGACTACATCTCGGGCCGCTTCGGCTGAGCGGCGTCGACCGGGCGGCGACGCGCGGCACCGCATACTGCTCCGCGTGAGCGCAGCGGCACCCCGTGGGGCCGCCACGCGCCGGTCCCGGCCGGCGGTGGCGGCCCTGCTGCTGTCCGCGACGGCCGTGGCGCTCGCCGCCTGCAGCGACGGCCCGCCCGCGACGCAGGGCCTCACCGGCACGGTGCGGGTCGCGGGGTCGTCGTCCCTCGCGCCGCTCGTGCGGGCCGGTGCCGCCGACCTGGTCGGCGACGTGGAGCCGGGCGTGCAGGTGGACGTCGCCGTCACCGGGACCGCGGACGGGCTCCGGCGGCTGTGCGCGCCTGCGACCCCCGACGCCGTCGAGGTCGCCATGGCCTCGCGCGAGCCCACCGCCGAGGAGCTGGCCGCGTGCGAGGCGGCGGGCGTCGAGCCGGTCGAGGTGGTGCTCGCGCGCGACGGCGTCGCGGTCGTCGTCCCGGCCCGCAACGACTGGGTGCGCTGCCTCACCGGGACAGAGCTCGCCCGCCTGTGGTCGTCCGACGACCCACCCGCCACGTGGGCCGAGGTGCGGGACGGCCTGCCCGAGGTCGCACTCGCGCCCTACGCGCCCGGGCCCGCGAGCGGCACCGCCGAGGTGTTCGCGGCCGAGGTCCTCGACGGCGGTCCGCTGCGCCCCGACGCCGCCCGCAGCGAGGACGACGCCGTCGTGGTCGAGGGCGTGGCCGCGAGCCCCGGCGGCGTCGGCGTCGTGCCCTCGTCGTACGCGGGGCGTGCCGCGGGGGTGCGTGCGGTCGCGGTCGACCTCGGCGACGGCTGCGTCGCGTCGGACGCGCGCAGCGTCGACGACGGCTCCTACGGTCCGCTGGCCCGGGAGCTGCGCGTGCTCGTCGACCGCGCCGCCTACGACGACGACCGGTCGGTGCGCGCGCTCGTCGACCTGCTCCACGCGCGGGCCGACGCCCTGGCGGAGAGCACCGGCGCGGTCCCGCGCTCGGCCGCGCAGCGCACGGCCGCCGCCCGGGCCCTCGGCGGCGCGGGCGCGTGAGGGGAGGCGCGGCGCGGCGCCCGTAGGCTTGGCCGGTGCCCGACCCCGCCCAGCCCGCCGCCGGCACGCTCCGGCTGCACGACAGCCTCACCCGCGAGACCGCGCCGCTGCGCCCGGTCCGCCCGGGCCACGTCGGCATCTACGTGTGCGGCGCGACGCCGCAGACCAGCCCGCACATCGGGCACGTGCGCGCGCAGGTCGTGTACGACGTGCTGCGCCGCTGGCTGCTGCACTCCGGCTACGACGTGACGCTCGTGCGCAACGTCACCGACGTCGACGACAAGATCCTCGCCCGCAGCGCCGAGGTGGGGCGGCCGTGGTGGGCGCACGCGTACCGGTACGAGCGGGAGTTCACCGCCGCCTACGACGCGCTGCGCATCCTCCCGCCGACCTACGAGCCGCGGGCGACCGGGCACGTGACGGAGATGGTCGAGCTCGTCGAGCGGCTCCTGGCGCGCGGCCACGCGTACGCCGTCGAGGGCACGGCGGACGTCTACTTCGACGTGCGCTCCTTCGACCGCTACGGCGCGCTCACCCGGGTGCGCCTGGAGGACCTCGAGCCGGCCGGCGACACCGACCCCGCGCTCGCCGGGCGCAAGCGCGACCCCCGCGACTTCGCGCTGTGGAAGTCCGCGAAGGACTCCGAGCCGGCGACCGCGTCGTGGCCGACGCCGTGGGGCCGCGGCCGCCCCGGCTGGCACCTGGAGTGCTCGGCCATGGCGACCCGCTACCTCGGTGCCGAGTTCGACGTGCACGGCGGCGGCCTCGACCTGCGCTTCCCGCACCACGAGAACGAGATCGCGCAGTCCAACGCCGCGGGCGACCCGTTCGCGCGCGTGTGGCTGCACTCCGCCCTCGTGACGACGGCGGGGGAGAAGATGAGCAAGAGCCTCGGCAACACCCTCGGCGTCGCCCACCTGCTGCAGCGGCACCGCCCGGAGGTGCTGCGGTACTACCTCGCCTCGGCGCACTACCGCAGCAACCTCGAGTTCGCGCCCGGCTCGCTCGACGAGGCCGCCGCGGCCTGGGGTCGGATCGACTCCTTCCTGCGACGGGCGCGCGACGCCGTCGGCGCCGACGTCGTGAGCGGTCCTGACGCCCCCGCGGGGCAGGTCTGCGCCGACTTCGCCGCAGCCATGGACGACGACCTCGGCGTACCGCAGGCGCTCGCGGCGCTGCACGGTGTGGTGCGCGAGGGCAACACCGCTCTGGCGGACGGTCGCCACGACGCGGCCGCGGGCGCGGCCCGCAGCGTGCTCGCGATGGCGCGCGTCCTCGGCGTGGAGCCGGCCCCCGACGGCGGTGGGCCCGCCGGGTCCGCCGGTGCCGCGGAGGCGGCGCTCGACGCGCTCGTGCGCAGCGAGCTCGAGGCACGCGTCGCCGCCCGGGAGGCGCGCGACTGGGCGGCGGCCGACGCCGTCCGCGACCGGCTGGCGGCCGCGGGCATCTCGGTCGAGGACACCCCGGACGGACCGCGGTGGACCCTGGGGAAGGACTCCTGATGGCGGGCAACTCCCAGCGCCGCGGCGCGGTGCGCAAGGCCGGTCGCAGCGGCGTCGGCAGCGGCGGCCAGCGCCGTCGCGGGCTCGAGGGCCGCGGGCCGACGCCCAAGGCCGAGGACCGCGTCAGCCACCCCGCGCACGACAAGAAGGTCGCGCGGGAGAAGGCGGCGAAGAAGGCGGAGCGCGACGCGAAGTCCCGCGCCGGCATGCGCAAGGGCGCCCCGGCCGGCTCGCGGTCGACCGGTGGGCGCACGTCCGGCGGCCGCCCGACCGGCCCGCGCCGCCGGGCCGGCACGGGCGCGGAGTACGTGGCCGGGCGCAACTCCGTCGTCGAGGCGCTGCGGGCGGGTGTGCCCGCGAGCGGGTTCTACGTGCAGGACACCGTCGAGGCCGACGCCCGGGTCAAGGAGGCGCTGCAGGCCGCCGCCGACGCGGGCCTGTCGGTGCTCAACGTCACGAAGCACGACCTCGACCGCCTCACCGACGGTGCCGTGCACCAGGGCGTCGCGCTCCAGATCCCCGCGTACTCCTACTCCCACCCCGACGACCTGCTGCAGGGCCGGCGCCGCTCCGACGTCGTCGTGGTCGCGCTCGACGGCATCACCGACCCCCGCAACCTGGGCGCGGTCGTGCGCTCGGCCGCGGCGTTCGGCGCGGCCGGCGTCGTCGTGCCGGCGCGGCGCAGCGCGAGCATGACCGCGGGCGCGTGGAAGTCCAGCGCCGGCGCCGCCGTGCGCGTGCCCGTCGCCCGGGCGGCGAACCTCGTGCGGGCGCTGCAGCAGTACAAGGACGCCGGCCTCATGGTCGTCGGCCTCGACGCCGGCGGCGACATGAACCTGCCCGAGCTCGACACGGCCGGCACCGGCGTGTGCCTCGTGGTCGGGGCGGAGGGGGAGGGGCTGTCGCGGCTCGTGCGCGACACGTGCGACGTGGTGGTGTCGATCCCCATGCACGCCGCGACGGAGTCGCTCAACGCCGGCGTGGCCGCGGGCATCGCGCTGTACGCGGTCGCGCAGCAGCGCTGACCCGCCGCGCGGCAGCCCGGTCGGGGCTGCCGCTGCCGGCCCGGACGAAGGAGCGGTGCTCGGGACGGCCGTCCTGATGTCGCGCCCGGGCGTCGGGTCCTTCGTCCGGGCCGGGCCGGGCCGGGCCCTCGGTCCGTGCGCGCCGCCCGAGCGCTCAGCCGGCGGTGAGCTCGGCGACGAGCCGCTGCACCCGACGGTCGATCTCCTCGACGATCCCCCGGACCGTCTCGAGGTCCCGGCCCTTGGGGTCGGTGAGCTCCCAGTCCTCGTACCGCTTCCCCGGCACGAACGGGCACGCCTCCCCGCAGCCCATCGTCACGACGACGTCCGCGGCCTCCACGCCCTCGCGGGTCAGCAGGCTCGGTCGCTCGCCCTCGGTCGACAGGCCCCGCTCGTGCAGGACCTGGACCACGACGGGGTTGAGGTCGGTCCCGGGCTGCGAGCCGGCCGAGCGGACCTCGACGGCGCCGGCCGCGTGGTGCTCGGTCAGCACCTTCGCGGCGAGCGAGCGCCCGCCGTTGTGGACGCAGGCGAACAGGACGGACGGGCGGGGCCGGTCGGTGGGCCGGTCGGTGGGCGGGTGGGTCACGGGGCCTCCTCGGCGTGGTGGACGACCGCGCGCGCGGCCGCCCGGGGGTCGGGGTGGAGCACGCGGACGACGAGCAGCGCGACGGCGCCGCCGGCGAGCTGGGCGAGGACGAACGGCGGGACCGAGGCCGGGGCGATGCCGGCGAAGGTGTCCGAGAGGGTGCGGGCCAGCGTGACGGCGGGGTTGGCGAAGCTCGTGGAGCTGGTGAACCAGTACGCGGCGGTGATGTACGCGCCGACGGCGACCGCGACGTGCCGGGTCTGACCCGTGCGGACGACGCCGAACACCACGAGGACGAGCCCGAAGGTGGCGACGACCTCGGCGAGCCACATGCCCGGACCGGACCGGACGGTGGTCGCGGTCGACACGGCCGGCAGCTCGAACATGAGGTTGGCGAGCACGACGCCGCCGGCGCCGCCGAGGCACTGCGCCGCGACGAGCGCCGCTGCGCTGCGGTTGTCGAGGGCGCCGAGCGCTCGCTCGACGAGCGTCACCACCGGGTTGAACGCCGCCGACACGGGCCCGAGGGCGAGGATGAGGGCGGTGAGGACCGCGCCCGTGGCGACGGAGTTGTACAGCAGCTGCGCGCCGACGTCGTCGGGGGTCAGTCGGGTGGCCGCGACGCCCGAGCCGACGACGGTCGCGAGGAGCAGCGCGGTGCCCACGAGCTCGGCGAGCGCCTTGCGCAGCAGCGTCCGTCGGCGTCCGGCGACGGCGTCGGGGGACAGGTCGTCGACCGGCGCGAGGGGCACGGTCGGATGCTGCCGCAGGAACGGACGGCTGTCCAATTTCGCTCAACAAGTCTTGACTCAATACCGGCTGAGCGTCAGGCTGGGCGCGTGGGTGGCGACGACAGCGCGGCGGCGGGCCTGCGGCGGCGGGCCGCGGTGCACGCCGCGCTCGCCGACCCGACGCGGCTGCATGCCGTCGACCTGCTCGCCCTCGGTGACCTCGCGCCGGGCGAGCTCGCGGCGGCGCTCGGTGTGCCCGGCAACCTGCTCGCGCACCACCTCAAGGTGCTCGAGGGGGCCGGAATCGTGGCCCGGCGCCGCTCCGAGGGCGACCGGCGTCGCACGTACGTGACGCTCCTCGACGCCTCGCTCGCGGTGCCCACCGCGCGCAGCGCCCCGCGGGTCGTGTTCGTCTGCACCCACAGCTCCGCGCGCTCCCACCTCGCCGCGGTCGCCTTCACGCGTGCCTCGCGGCTGGCGGCGGCGAGCGCCGGCACCGAGCCCGCACCGGAGGTGCACCCGGGGGCGGTCGCGGCGGCCGCCCGGCACGGCCTCGACCTCACCGGTCGCACTCCGGCGCACGTCGACGACGTCGTGCGGGCGGACGACCTCGTGGTCGCGGTCTGCGACGGCGCCTACGAGACCTCGCTCGCCGCCGCACGACCCGTCGACCTGCACTGGTCGGTGCCGGACCCCGTCCGGGTCGGCACCGACGACGCCTTCGAGGACGCGCTCCTCGACATCACCGCCCGCGTCGACCGGCTCGGCCGGGCCCTCGCGGACCCACCCACCTGAGGAGCCCGCACCATGACCGACACCCACCACGACTCGGGGGCGACGCTCTCGCGGCTGCACCGTCGGGCCGGGATCGACCTCGACCAGCAGGTCGCGCTGCGGACCGCCGCGACCCGGCTCGCGGACGACTTCGCGGGCGTCTACGGCGCCGGGACCATCGAGCGGTTCCTCGTGTCCAGCTACGACCAGTTCGCCGAGCGCGCCACCGTCGCGCGGTTCCTGCCCCTGATGGCCGAGCGTTTCGCGCGGCAGCGGCTGCGCGCGCTGGCGCGGATCGAGGGTCGCCACGACGACGGCCTGCCCACCGTCCTCTTCCTCTGCACGCACAACGCCGGTCGGTCGCAGATGGCCATGGGCTTCTTCCAGCAGCTCGCGGGAGACCGTGCGGTGGCGTGGTCCGGCGGCTCGGAGCCCGGGACGGTGGTCAACCCCGCCGCCGTGCAGGCCATGCGCGAGCGCGGCGTCGACATCTCGGGCGAGTTCCCCAAGCCGTGGACCGACGAGACCGTGCGCGCGGCGGACGTCGTCATCACCATGGGCTGCGGGGACGCGTGCCCGGTCTTCCCGGGCAAGCGTTACGAGGAGTGGGTGCTCGAGGACCCCGCGGGCAAGGCCGTCGACGAGGTGCGCCCGCTCCGGGACGAGATCGAGCGCCGCGTCCGCCGGCTGCTCGAGGATATCGGGGTGCCTGCCGCCTGAGGGGGCCCTGGCTCAGGTCGCGGGTGCCGCCAGCACCCGCGCGAGGTCGTCGAGAGCCTCGGGCACCAGCCCGAACCACGCCCACACGCCGCGCTTCTCGCGGACCAGCAGACCCGCCTCGACGAGGACCTTGAGGTGGTGCGAGACCGTCGGCTGGCTCAGGTCGACCGCGTCCACCAGGTCGCACACGCACGCCTCCTGTCCCTCCGACGCGGCGACCAGCGACAGCAGCCGGAGCCGGGCGGGGTCGGCGACGGCCTTGAGCGTCCGCGCGACGGTGTCCGCGGTCCCGGCGTCGAGCGGCGCGCGGACCAGCGGGGCGCAGCACGCGAGCGGCGACGTCTGGCGGGCGGTGGCCGAGGAGGCGGGCATGGCGGCACGGTACCCGAAAGGCATCGACGCTCGTCAATATTGACGTACATCGATGCGTGTGGTTCCGTCACGCCATGAGCAGCCCCGACACCACCGCACGCACCGCCGACCTGCCCGTCCTCGTGCTGGGGGCCGGCCCCGTCGGCCTGGCCGCCGCCGCGCACCTGCTCGAGCGGGGGCTGGAACCGCTGGTGCTGGAGGCCGGCGACGACGTCGCCGCCTCGGTGCGGCAGTGGTCGCACGTGCAGCTGTTCTCCCCCTGGCGCTACGACGTCGACGCCGCGGCCGCGCGGCTCCTCGCCGCGACCGGCTGGCAAGCGCCGAGGCCGACCGCCCTGCCGAGCGGCGCGGAGCTCGTCGGCCGCTACCTCGCCCCGCTCGCCGACACCCCGGCGCTGCGGCCGTGCGTCCTCACGGGCCACCGCGTCCTCGCCGTCGCCCGTGAGGGCCTCGACAAGACGCACGTCGCCGACCGGGCCGGGCAGCCGTTCGTCGTCCGGGCCCGGCGTCGCGACGGCCAGGTGGTGGACCTGCGGGCGCGGGCCGTCATCGACGCGACGGGCACGTGGAGCCGTCCCAACCCGCTCGGCACGTCCGGGCTCCCGGCGCTCGGCGAGGCCGAGGCGGGCGACGCCGTCCTCGGTCCCCTGCCGGACGTCCTCGGGCGGGACCGTGCCCGCCTCGCCGGACGTCGCGTCGTGGTCGTGGGGGCGGGCCACTCGGCCGTCACGACCCTGCTCGAGCTCGCCCGACTGGGCCGCGAGGTGCCCGGGACGACGGTCACGTGGGCCGTCCGCAGGTCCTCGCCCGAGCGCGTCTACGGCGGCGGCGACCGGGACGGCCTGCCGGCGCGCGGCCTGCTGGGCGAGCGGCTGCGCCGGGCCGTGCAGGCCGGTGCCGTCGAGCTCGTGACGGGCTTCCGCACGACGCGGGTCCGTGCGGGCGACGGTGGCGTGCTGCTCACCGGTACAGGGGGTGACGGCGACGAGCGGACCCTGGCCGCCGACGTCGTCGTCGCGGCCACCGGCTTCCGGCCCGACCTCGACATGCTGCGCGAGCTGCGCCTCGACCTCGACCCCGGGCTGGAGGCCCCGCGGGGCCTCGCGCCGCTGGTCGACCCGGAGACCCACTCCTGCGGCACGGTGCCCCCGCACGGGGCGGCCCTGCTCGCGCACCCGGAGCCGGGCTTCTACGTCGTCGGGGCCAAGAGCTACGGCCGCGCGCCGACGTTCCTGCTCGCGACCGGCTACGAGCAGGTCCGCTCCGTGGCTGCAGCCCTCGCCGGGGACCTCGCCGCGGCCGACGACGTGCGGCTCGACCTGCCGGAGACAGGCGTGTGCTCGGTCGGTGTGGCCTCGGCCGACCGCGGCTTCGTGACCGGTTCCTCGCACGGTCGCAGCGCCGAGCGCGAAGCGGCCGTGGCCGCCTGCTGCTGACCCTTCGGCGACCCGTGGCGAAAAGGCGTCGCGCGCCCCGGGGGCGGCCCCGTACCGTCACGGCCGTCCTCGGGAGCGGCGCCACGGCGTAGCCGACCGGTGTCCCGCGCTCCACCTGGGGACGTGCCGTTCTGGTGGCAGGTGCTGTCAACACCCTGGGTTCGACTCCCTCAGGGCCGTCGGCCGCGCCCGGCAGCCGGGGTCGACCTGCGTGCCCGCACCCGTGCGGGTGCCCGTCGGTGCCGGTGGGCGCGACCGGCGGCCCGTCCAGCCCGTCCACCACGACCACCGAGCGCCCCCGGGAGGAGGCCACCATGACCACGACCACCGTCTCGCCCGGCACCGTCGCCGTCGTCCGTGTCGACGGGCGCACCACCGCCGTCCTCGGGCCCGGCCGGCACCGCCTGCCGATGGCGTGGCGCTGGTGGCGCCGCGAGGTCGAGCGGGTCGACACCCGCCGGGCGACGCTGCTCCTCACCGGCCAGGAGGTCGCGGCGGCCGACGTCCCGGGCGTCGGTCTCTCGGCCGCGCTCACGTGGCGTGTCGCGGACGCCGAGCGCTGGCTCGACGTGTCCGCCGACCCGCTCGGCGAGGTCCGCCTCGCCCTGCAGGTCGCGCTGCGCGACTGGGCGGCGTCGGCCGCGCTCGAGGAGCTGCTCGCCGGCCGCGCCCGCGCCGGGGAGACGGTCGCGCCCGCGGTCCGCGCCGCGGCCGAGGCCGTCGGCGTGGCGGTCGAGGGAGTCGTCGTCCGCGACGTCGTCGTCCCCGGCGAGGTGCGGCGGGCGGTGACGGCGCTCGCGACCGCGCAGCTCGAGGGCCGCGCCCAGCTCGAGCGCGCCCGCGGCGAGGTGGCGGCGCTCCGGGCCCTGCAGAACGCGGGTCGCATGCTCGCGGACAACCCTGCCCTGCTGCAGCTGCGGACCGTCGAGACGGCGGCCCGCACCGGCGGCGAGGTCCGCCTCACGGTGGCCCCGCCGCCTGGCTAGGACGCGGTCGAGGCCCGGCCCGCCCCGGTCGTGGGACGTCGCGCGCACGGACGTGCGGCCAGAGGGGTGCGCGACGTCCCACCACCCGGAGGTCCGCCCCGGTCGTGGGACGTCGCGCACGTCCGCACGCCCGGTGGGGTGCGTGGCGTCCCACAACCGGCGGGGGCGCGGAGGGCGGAGGCGGGGACGCGGGGGGCGGGGGCGCCGGGCGGACGGAGGGGTCGCCGCTACCAGGTGTCGCCGACGATGGGGATGGGCTCGGTGTCGATGCCGCCGAGGACGGACTTCTCGTCGCGGCGGTGGGCGAGCTCGTCGGCGAGGTAGGAGCGGATCGCCTGCTCGGTGCCGACGTCGTGCCCGGCGGACTCGCTGAGGAACCAGCGGTGCTGCAGCACCTCGTGGAACACCTCGGCGGGCTCGAGCTTGCCCTTCAGCGCGGGCGGGACCGCGCGCGTCACCGGCTCGAACACCGTCGCGAGCCACGTGTGGGCGACGATCTCCTCGTCCTCGCCCTGCAGGTCGTTGGCGGCGGCGAAGGAGTCCATGTCGTTGAGCAGGCGCCGTGCCTGGTTCTCCTCCACGTCGAGACCCGTCAGGCGCAGCAGCCGGCGCGTGTGGTGGCCGGCGTCGACGACCTTCGGCTGGATGTGGACCGTCGTGCCCGTGAAGTCGGTCGTGATCGACAGCTCGCCCACGTCGAAGCCGAGCTCGTTGAGCCGCCGGATGCGGGCGTCGACCCGCCAGCGCTCGCCGCGGTCGAACTCCTCCTCGTCGGTGAGCTCCGCCCACAGCGACTCGTAGCGCTCGACGATCCGGTTGCTCGCCGCGATGGGGTCGAAGTCCTCGTCGAGCAGACCGCCGGCCTGCAGGTCGAACATCTCCCCGGCGATGTTGACCCGGGCGAGGTCGAGGTCGTACGACCGCTGCCCGGGCGACAGCTGCGGGTACAGCTCGCCGGTCTCGGCGTCCACGAGGTACGCGGCGAACTCGCCGGCGTCACGCCGGAACAGCGTGTTCGACAGCGACACGTCACCCCAGTAGAAGCCCTGCAGGTGCAGGCGCACGAGCAGCACCGCGAGCGCGTCGATGAGCCGGGTCGCGGTGTCCGGCCGCAGCGTCTGGCTGAACAGCGCCCGGTACGGCAGCGAGAACTGCAGGTGCCTGGTGACGAGGGCGGCCTCCAGCGGCTCGCCGTCGGTGCCCTGCCGGCCCGCCACGACCGCGGCCGGCTCGACCGAGGGCACCTGGAGGCGCCGCAGGTTCCGCAGCATCTGGTACTCGCGCCGCGCGATGGGCTCGTTGATCTCCTTGATGGCGTACACGCGGTGCCCGAGCCGCACGAAGCGCACGATGTGGCGGCTGATGCCGCGGGGGAGCGCGGCGATGCGCTCCTCCGGCCACGTCTCCAGCGGCAGCTCCCACGGCAGGTCGAGGAGCCCGCTCTCGGGCGTCGTCGACGTGATCTCCAGGGCCGTGCTCACGGTGCCCATCCTTCCCGACGGCGACCCTCGCCGCCGCCACGACGGCGACGGGCGCCCCACGGTGAGCGGGGCGCCCGTCGCACGTCAGACCCTCCTCAGCGGGCCGGGGACCACCTCAGAGGCGGGCTCCGGTCTGCATGTCGAAGAAGTGCACGTGGCCGCCCGAGGGGACGAGGTGCACGGTCTCGCCGCGCTGCGGCGGACGACGGCCGTCGGTGCGGGCGATGATGTTGTCGCCCGTGGCCGCCCGGTCCTCGCCGCGCATGTCGGGGTCGTCGACGTCGACCTTGTGGCCGGCGTCGGTGGTCCCGTAGATGTACGCGTCGGCGCCGAGCTCCTCGACGACGTCGACCTGCACGGGCAGGCCCTGGCCGTCGGTGGAGATCGTGAGGTCCTCCGGCCGCACCCCGACCGTCACCTCCTTGCCGGTCGCGCGCGACAGGGCGTCGCGCTCGATCGGCAGCGTCGTGGTGCCGAACTGCACGCCGTCCTCTGTGACGGGGAAGGCGAGCAGGTTCATGGCGGGGGAGCCGATGAAGCCGGCGACGAAGACGTTGTTCGGCTTGTCGTACATGTTGCGGGGGCTGTCGACCTGCTGGAGGACGCCGTCCTTGAGCACCGCGACGCGGTCGCCCATCGTCATGGCCTCGACCTGGTCGTGGGTGACGTAGACCGTCGTGACCCCGAGCCGGCGCTGGAGCGAGGCGATCTGCGTGCGGGTCTGCACCCGGAGCTTGGCGTCGAGGTTCGACAGCGGCTCGTCCATGAGGAACACCTGCGGGCTGCGGACGATCGCGCGGCCCATGGCGACGCGCTGGCGCTGGCCGCCGGACAGGGCCTTGGGCTTGCGCTCGAGGTACTGGGACAGGTCGAGGATCTTCGCGGCCTCCTCGACCCGCTTGCGGATCTCGTCCTTCGGCGTGCCGGCGATCTTGAGCGCGAAGCCCATGTTGTCCGCGACGGACATGTGCGGGTACAGCGCGTAGTTCTGGAACACCATCGCGATGTCGCGGTCCTTGGGGGGCATGTCGGTGACGTCGCGGTCGCCGATGTAGATGTTGCCGCTCGTCACCTCCTCCAGGCCCGCGAGCATGCGGAGCGAGGTCGACTTGCCGCACCCGGAGGGGCCGACGAGGACGAGGAACTCCCCGTCCGCGATGTCGAGCTGCAGCTCGTCGACCGCGGGGTGCTCGGCCCCCGGGTAGAGCCGCGAGGCCTTGGCGAACGTCACTGTGGCCATGGCTGTGCCATTCCCTTCACCGGCAGGTACGTGCCGGACGATCCGTCGTGAAGGCGGCCCGGGGTCCCGGGCCTCCCGCCGGGAGCCGTCGTCGGCCGGCGAGGGGGCGCATGCTCCGTCGCACGGTGTCGGACGGCTGCGTCCCGACGGTGCCGATCCTGCCTCACGGGGCCAGGTCCGGTCCACCGGCGCGGGCGGGCAGAGGGGGGCGGAGGGTAAAGAACGGGTAACGAATCGTCCGGTTCGCGCGTCCTGGGTGGCCCGGCCCGCGGCTCCCCGATAGGCCAGTGATCAGCATCCTGCCGCCTGCCCCCGGAAGGAGCCGTCGTGCGACTCCCCACGCGCTCCCGGTACCTGACCCCCGCTCCCGGCGCCCGTCGCGCCTCGGGCGCCCTGCGGACCGTCCCCCTGCTCGCCGTCGCCGCCCTCACGCTCGCCGCGTGCTCCAGCGGCGGCGGGGTCGAGGGCGAGGGCCTCGAGGAGGCCCCGGACGCCGGCGCGTCCGCCGAGCCGGGCGACGCCGAGGCGTCGGCGGGCGGCACGCTCGTCGCCGCCATCACCGGCACGCCCGACCAGTTCGACCCGCACTCGACGAGCGCGTACGCGAGCTTCCAGGTGCTCGAGAACGTCTACGACACCCTCGTCGTGCCGAACGCCGAGGACCTGACGTTCGAGCCCTCGCTCGCGGAGTCGTGGGAGACGAGCGAGGACGGCCTCACGTGGACGTTCACCCTCCGCGAGGGCGTGACCTTCCACGACGGCAGCGAGCTCGACTCCGCGGACGTCGCGTACTCGTTCAACCGCATCATCGACGAGCAGCTGGCGAACGCGTTCCGCTTCGCCAACGTCGAGTCGATCGAGACGCCGGACCCGCAGACGGTCGTCATGAACCTCACGGCGCCGACGCCGAACCTGCTCGCGAACATCGGCGGGTTCAAGGGCATGGCGATCCTCCCCGAGGGCGCCGCGGAGGACCTCGACCTCGCCAACGAGGCCAACGGCACCGGCCCGTTCACGCTGGAGTCCACGAGCGCGGGCGGCGCCGAGCTCGCCGCCTTCGACGGGTACTGGGGCGACGGTCCCTTCGTCGAGGGCGTGGAGTTCCAGTACGTGCCGGAGTCCGCGGCCGCGCTGACGGCCCTGCGCAACGGCGACATCGACTGGACCGACAACGTGCCGCCGCAGGACCTCGCCGGCCTCGTGGACGAGGAGGGCGTCGAGCTCGGCCAGGTCGGCTCGACGGACTACTACTACCTCGCCTTCGACCTCACCGAGCCGCCCTTCGACGACGTCGACGTGCGCCGGGCGATCGCGACGGCGGTCGACCGCGAGGCCATCGCCGAGGCCGCGACCTTCGGCGCCGGCTCGGCGAACCAGACGGCGATCCCCGAGAGCTCGTTCTTCGCCACCGACTACGCCCCGTTCTCCGGTGACCCGGCCGAGGCCGAGCAGCTGCTCGCCGACGCCGGCGCCGAGGGCCTGGAGTTCTCCCTCATGGTCCCCGCGACCGCCCCGCAGGCGGTGACCGCGGCCGAGGTCCTCGCGAGCCAGCTCGCCGAGATCGGCGTCACCATGACGCCCGACACCGTCGAGGAGGGCGCGTTCCTCACCCGGCAGGGCGAGGGCGACTTCGACGCCTTCTCGTGGTCGTGGATCGGCAACCTCGACCCGTTCGGGTACTACCACGCGCAGCACATCACCGACGGCGGGTTCAACTTCCAGGGCTACAGCAACCCCGAGGTCGACGAGCTGCTCACACAGGGCTCCACCGAGACCGACCAGGACGCCCGCAAGGAGCTGTACGACCAGGCCGTCGAGATCATCGTCGACGAGGTGTCGTACCTCTACTACTACAACCCCGACGTGCTGCAGGCGTGGAGCAGCGACCTGACGGGCTACACGGTCCGCCCGGACCGCGCCATCAACTTCGAGACCGTCGAGCTCGGCGGCTGAGGGACGGGCGGGTGACGGCGCACCCGGCGGCCGAGCCCCCGGCCGTGACGGCACCGAGCGCCTGCGCGGCCCGGCGATGAGGACGTACGTCCTGTCCCGGGTCGCTCAGGCGGCCGCGGTGCTGCTGGGGGTGGCGGTGCTCGTCTTCGCCATCCTCCAGCTCGTGCCGGGCGACCCGGTGCGCATCGCGCTCGGCAGCCGCTACACCGAGGAGACCGGCGACGCGCTGCGTGCGCGGGCGGGTCTCGACCAGCCGGTGCTCGTGCAGTTCTGGTCGTGGTTCTCCGGCGCCCTCACCGGCGACCTCGGCGTCAGCTTCCGCAGCGGCGACCCCGTCACCGAGCTCATCCTCGAGCGGCTGCCCGCGACGCTCAGCCTCGCGGGCATGTCGATCCTCGTCGCCCTGCTCGTCGCGATCCCGCTCGGCACGATCTCGGCGCTGCGGCCGCGCAGCGTCGTCGACGGCGTCGCGACGGTCGTCAGCCAGGCGGGCATCTCCATCCCCGACTTCTGGATGGGCATCCTCCTCATCGTGTTCGTCGCCCCGCTCGTGTCCCTGCCCGTAGGCGGGTACACGCCGCTCAGCGAGGACCCGGCCGGCTGGCTGCGCAGCGTCATCCTCCCGGCGGTGACGGTCGGGGTGACCAGCGGCAGCATCCTCACGCGCTTCGTCCGCTCGTCGCTGCTCGAGGCCTCCGACGCCGAGCACGTCCGCACCGCGCGGTCGAAGGGCCTCGGTCGCCCGACGGTCCTCGGCTGGCACGTCATGCGCAACGCGCTGCTGCCCTTCGTCACCGTCGTCGGCGTCCAGCTCGCCTACCTGCTGTCCGGAGTGGTCGTCGTGGAGATCGTGTTCAGCTACCCGGGCCTCGGCGAGCTCGCGCTGCAGGCCGTGCAGAGCCGCGACTTCCCGCTGCTGCAGGGGGCGGTGCTGCTCTTCGCCGCCGTCTTCCTCGTCGTCAACCTCCTCGTCGACCTGTCCTACGCCGCCCTCGACCCGCGGGTGGGCACCCGGTGAGCGCGCCGGCGACGGACCGCCCCGACGGCGCCGGTCCGGACGGGCCCGGGCCGGCGGACGCGGAGGAGCGGGCCGCCCGCGCCGGCCGGCGGGACCGGCTCGCCAACGGCGGGCTCGCCCGGGCCTGGCGGACGCTCGTGCTGGTCGCCCACCGCGCGGGCGGGGCGTTCGGGCTGCTCGTCATCGGTGTCGTGGTCGTCGTCGCGCTCCTCGACGACGTCATCGCGCCCGACGGGCCCAACGACGTCGACATCGCCGCTCGGCTCATGCCGCCCTCGCTGGAACACCCCTTCGGCACCGACGACCTCGGCCGGGACGTGCTCGACCGCGTCGTGCTCGGCGCGACCGTCAGCCTGCAGGTCGGCTTCGTGGCCGTCGGCATCTCGCTCGTGGCCGGGGTGCTCATCGGGCTGCTCGCCGGCTACTACCGCGGCCCGCTCGACGCCGTCCTCATGCGGTTCATGGACGTGCTCTTCGCCTTCCCCGCGGTCCTCATGGCCATCGCCGTCCTCGCCCTGCTCGGGCCCGGTACCGGCAACGCCATGATCGCCATCGGCATCGTCTACGTGCCGATCTTCGCCCGGGTGACGCGCGCCGCGGTGCTCTCGGTGAGCGAGGAGGTGTACGTGCGCGCCTCCCGGTCCGTGGGGGCGCCCGACCGCCGGATCCTCTTCCACCACGTCCTGCCGAACGCGGCGGCGCCGATCATCGTGCAGACGTCGGTGAGCCTCGCCTTCGCGATCCTGTCGGAGGCGGCGCTGTCGTTCCTCGGGCTCGCGACGCAGCCGCCGAACTCCTCGTGGGGACTCATGCTGAGCGAGGGCCGGGCCTTCATGGAGCAGGCCTGGTGGATGGCCGTGTTCCCCGGCCTCGCGATCTTCCTGACGGTGCTCGCGTTCAACCTGCTCGGTGACGCGCTGCGCGACGTGCTCGACCCGCGTCGCCGCGCGCTGCTGACGTCGAGCGCGAGCGGGCCGGACGCCGGCTCGACGGGAGCGGGGTGAGGGTGTGAGCGAGGCGACGGCGACGCGCACGACCGGGCGCGACCACGACCACGACGGCCCCGCGCTGCGGGTGTCCGACCTGCGGGTCACGTTCCCCACCTCCCGCGGCCCGGCGACGGTCGTGCGCGGCGTCGACCTCGAGGTGGCCCCGGGGGAGACCCTCGCGGTCGTCGGGGAGTCCGGGTCGGGCAAGAGCGTGAGCATGCTCGCGGTGCTCGGGCTGCTGCCGGCCTCGGCGCGGGTCGAGGGCGAGGCGCAGCTGCGGGGCGAGCAGCTGGTCGGCGCGAGCGAGGAGCGCCTGCGCCGGCTGCGTGGGCCCGGCATCGGCATGGTCTTCCAGGACCCCATGACCTCGCTCAACCCCGTGCTGACGATCAGGCGGCAGCTGCTCGAGGGGCTCCGCGCCCACGCCGGCCGGGACGGCGCGCGACGGGGCAAGGACGTCCTCCTCGCCCGGGCGCGGGACCTGCTCGGCGAGGTCGGGCTGCCCGACCCCGACCGGGCGCTGCGGTCGTACCCGCACCAGCTGTCCGGCGGCCAGCGCCAGCGCGTCATGATCGCCATCGCGCTCGCGCACGACCCGGCCGTGCTCGTGGCCGACGAGGCGACGACCGCTCTCGACGTCACCGTGCAGGCGCAGATCCTCCGGCTCGTGCAGCGGCTGCAGTCCGAGCACGGCACCGCGGTCGTGTGGATCACCCACGACCTGGGCGTGGTCGCCGGGACCGCCGACCGGGTCGCCGTCATGTACGCAGGCCGCGTCGTGGAGACCGGTCCCACCGACGCGCTGTTCTCGCAGCCGACGCACCCGTACACGCGCGGCCTCCTCGCCTCGCTGCCGGACATCGACGACCCGGCGACCGGCGACGCGCGCGACGACCTCGTCGCCATGCCGGGCCTGCCCCCGGACCCGGTCGACCCGCCGCCCGGCTGCGCCTTCGCGCCGCGGTGCCCCGTGGCGCACCCCGAGTGCGTCGCGCACCCGCAGCGGCTGCGCCCCGTCGCCGAGGTGGACGGCGTCGACCGCTCGTCCGCCGACCCCTCCCACCTCGCGGCGACGCACTGCCCCGTGCCCTCCCCGACCGGGCGCGGCGACGAGCGCACGGAGGTGGCCGGTGGCTGAGCAGGTGGCCGGGACGGTCGACGACGCGCTCGTCAGCGTCCGCGGGCTCGAGGTCCACTTCGGTCCGGCGAAGCGGCCGGTCCGGGCCGTCGACGGCGTGGACCTCGACATCCGCCGCGGGGAGACCCTCGGCCTCGTGGGGGAGTCCGGGTGCGGCAAGTCGACGCTCGGCAACGCCGTGCTGCGGCTCGTGGAGCCCACGGGCGGCACGGTCGTCATCGACGGCACCGAGGTCACCGGCCTGCCCCGGCGCCGGCTGCGGGAGATGCGCCGCCGCGCCGTCATGGTCTTCCAGGACCCGTACGCGAGCCTCGACCCGCGGCACAGCATCGCCGACGCCGTCGAGGAGCCGCTCGTCGTGCACGGCCTTCACGGCGGGGCGCGGGACCGCCGCCGCCGGGTCGAGGAGCTGCTGGAGATGGTCGGCATCCCCGCGGCGGCCGCCGACCGCTTCCCGCACGAGTTCTCCGGCGGGCAGCGGCAGCGGGTCGGCATCGCCCGCGCGCTCGCCGGCGAGCCGGACCTCATCGTCGCCGACGAGGCCGTCGCGAGCCTCGACGTGTCGATCCAGGCGCAGGTCATGAACCTGTTGCGGCGGCTGCAGCGCGACCTCGGCCTCACCCTGCTGTTCGTCAGCCACGACCTCGCCGCGGTGCGGCACGTCAGCGACCGGATCGCCGTCATGTACCTCGGTCGCGTGGTCGAGGTCGGCCCCGCCCACGAGGTCGTGAGCGACCCGCAGCACCCGTACACGCGCGCGCTGCTGTCGTCGGTCCCTCGCCCCGACCCGGCCGCCGAGCGGCGGCGCGAGCCGGTCCTGCTCACCGGCGACGTGCCGAGCCCGACCGCCGTGCCGAGCGGGTGCAGGTTCCGCACGCGCTGCCCCGAGGCCTTCGACGCGTGCCCGACAATCGACCCGGTCCTCATGACGGTCGGGCCGGACCACGCCGCCGCGTGCCTGCTGCACGGCCGCGAGGGCACGCCGGTCGAGGACGCCGACGACCGGTCGCTGGTCCGCGACTGAGGAGCGCGCGGTCGGGGTCGCGTGCGTCGGTCGTGCACGACCGTGTCGTGCGCGACGGGTTCTGGGACGGGTGCGGTCCGCTGTGTGTCGCACACGACCGTGTCGTGCGCGACACGGTCGTCCGCTACACGGTCGTGCACGACTCGTTCCGTGCCGACCTCTCCTCCAGGTGGTCGTGCACGACCTGTCGCGGAGCCGCTCCGGGGGCGGGGAGGTGCGTCGCACCGAGCGGCGGCACGAGGGGCGACGGCCCGCCGATGACTCCGGCGGTCGACCGCGGTCTCACGGGTGCCAGGCGCCGACCGGCGGCGCCGAGCGACGACCCAGGAGGAACAGATGCCCAGGACCGTGCCGTGCCTGTGGTTCGACGGCCAGGCGGAGGCCGCCGCCGCCCACTACGTCTCGATCTTCCCCAACTCCGAGGTGACGAGCGTCCAGCGCGCACCCGCCGACACCCCGAGCGGTCCCGCGGGCTACGTCATGGTCGTCGAGTTCACGCTCGACGGGCAGCCGTACACCGGCCTCAACGGGGGCCCGCAGTTCACGTTCTCCGAGGCCGTCAGCTTCCAGGTCATGTGCGAGGACCAGGCGGAGGCCGACCACTACTGGGACCGGCTGTCCGAGGGAGGCGAGGAGGGCCCGTGCGGCTGGCTCAAGGACCGCTTCGGCCTGTCGTGGCAGGTCGTGCCGAAGGAGGCCGTCGCCCTCATGGCCGACGCGGACCCGGAGCGGGCCCGGCGCGCGACCGAGGCCATGCTCGGCATGACCCGCCTGGACGTCGCGGCGATGCGGGCGGCGGCCGACGGCGCGCCGGTCGGCTGAGGCACGCCGCTCAGCGGCGGAGCCGGGCCAGCAGGTCGGGGCCCCGGCGGTCGTAGACCCGGGCGCCGAGGTGCACGCCGAGCGCGAGCAGCCCGGCGCCGTAGGCCGGGCCCGCTACCGCGAGGACCCAGCCGAGCGCCGGCACGAACCACGCCCCGACCAGCAGCGCAGCCGGCAGCACCAGCAGCGGCAGCAGCACCAGACCGCTCACGCCCTGCTGCACGAGCGCCGCGACGCCGCCGCCGTTGCTGCCGGAGAACGGGTTCGAGCCCGCCGGCGGCACCGGGAACGGGTAGACCACCGACGACACCGCGGCGACGGCCGTCCCCACGAGCAGCACGGCGAGCGAGGCGCCGGCGAGCGCCGGCGCGAGCCCGGGGCGCCCGCCCATGACCGCCCCGGCGACCGCGACCGCCAGGGTCAGCGGGGCGCCCCACACGAGCATCCCGAGGGAGCGGGCGGTGCGGTCGTCCCGGCCCCGCACCCCCGCGCTCAGGCTCACCCACAGCGCCCCGCCGTCGAAGGCCAGCTCGTTGAGCATGGTGAAGCCGAGCAGCAGCCCGACGAGGGGGCCGGCGCCGAGGGCGAAGGCCGAGGGTGCCTCGGTGAGCCGCGGCAGCGACAGCAGCAGCAGGACGATGACGGGCAGCGCGACGACCGACACCGCGTAGCGGGTGTCGCGCCGCCAGTAGCGCAGGCTGCGCTCGAGCAGCGCCCCGACGGGCCGGTCCGGGACCAGGCGCGCGAGCGGGCCCGGGGACGCGCTCGCGCGCTCGGCGCCGACGGGCCCGGGGGCGGACCGCCCCGGGCGGGACAGGCGGCCCCGGCGCCCCGAGCCGCTCGGGCGGAGCCGGGCGACCAGCGCCCGCTCGTACACCCACCACAGCACCGCCAGCGTCAGCAGGACGACCACGCCGCGGCCGGCGAGCACGGCCCACCGTTCCTGCGCCGCCGTGCCGGGGAGCGACCACGCCGCGCCGAGCGGGCTCCACGCCAGCACCTCGACGAGGGCGTCCACCGCGCCCGTGCGCAGCTGCTGGCCGAGCGCGGCGAGCAGCGGTCCGGTGAAGCCGAAGAGGGACAGCACGACCACGCCGACGGCGATGGTCGCCTCCCGCCCGCGACGACCGGACACCAGCGAGGCCGCGGCGGTCAGCGTCGCGCGGGAGGCCAGCAGGCACGTCGCGGTGCCGAGCGCCGCCGCGAGCAGGGCCGCCACGACCGTCACCGGACCGCGGCCGAAGGTGACGACGAGGGCGAGGGAGGCGAGCGCGGTGGCGACCGCGAACGGCGTCACCGCCGAGCCGGCCAGCAGGCCGGCCGCCAGGGTGCGCGGCCGCACGGGCAGCAGCGCGAAGCGGACGGGGTCGCTCATGACGTCGTCGGTGCTCATGAGCAGCGGCAGCAGGACCCACGCGACCACCACGAGGGAGCCGAAGGCGACGACGGCGGCCGCGGCCAGGTCGACGGGGGCGAAGCGGAGGGCCACGAGCGAGCCCACGGCGACGACGAGCACCGACAGCGCGACGATGCTGCCGAGCACGAGGAGGAGCACCTGCTCGGTGCCGCCCCGCAGCTGGTTGCGCAGCAGCCGCCACCTCAGTCCGACGAGGACGCCAACCACGTGAGCCCCTCCCCGATGCCGCGCGTGCCCCCGGACAGCGCGACGAAGCGCTCCTCGAGGCTCCCGCCGCCCCGGACCTCCGCGACGGTCCCGGCGGCGACCACCCGGCCGGACACGATGACGCCGACGTGGTCGCACAGCTGCTCGACGAGCGCCATGACGTGGCTGCTGACGACGACGGTGCCGCCGTCGGCGGCGAAGCGCCGGAGCAGCTCGCGGATGGTCGTCGCCGACACCGGGTCGACGGCCTCGAACGGCTCGTCGAGCACGAGCACCCGCGGGGCGTGGACGAGCGCGCACGCGAGCCCGACCTTCTTCCGCATGCCGGCGGAGTAGTCGACGACGAGCGTGCGCCCGGCCGTCGCGAGGTCGAGCACGTCGAGCAGGTCCGCGGCGCGCGAGGCGGCGACCGCCCGCGGCAGGCCGTGCAGGCGGGCGGTGTGCTCGACGAGCTCCGGCCCGCTCAGGCGGTCCAGCGTCGGCAGGCCGTCCGGCAGCACGCCGAGCAGCCGGTGCGCCCGGCGCAGGTCCGCCCACACGTCGCCGCCGTCCACGAGCACCTGCCCGCCGTCCGGGCGCAGCAGGCCCGTCGCCATCGACAGCGTCGTCGTCTTGCCGGCCCCGTTCGGCCCGACGAGGCCGAACATCGACCCCGTCGGAACGACGAGGTCGAGCGCGTCGACCGCCAGCGTCGCGCCGAAGCGCTTCGTCAGCGCGCGGCAGGTGAGGGCGTCGGGCACGGTCCCGACGCTAGCCCGCGCGCGAGCGCGGCGGCCGAGCCGGGGCCCACGCTCTACCGTGGAGGGGTGAGCGGGGAGCGGGTGAGGTGAGCGTGGGCCCGGGGCAGAGCCTCGGTCCGTACCGCCTGCTCCGCGTCATCGGCGAGGGCGGCATGGGCGTCGTGCACCTCGCGATGGACCCCGACGAGCGTGCGGTCGCGGTCAAGGTCGTGCGCCCCCACGTGGCGACGGACCCGCAGACCCGCGAGCGGCTCGCGCGCGAGGTGCGCACGCTGTCCAAGGTGCGCCACCCCCGGGTCGCGGAGGTGCTCGACGCCGACTTCGACGCCGACCTGCCGTACGTCGTCATGCGCTTCGTGCCCGGCGACGCGCTCGACGCCGTCGTGCGCTCGCGCGGTCCGCTGCGCCGTCCGGCCCTCGACGAGCTCATGGTCGGGCTCGTGGAGGCGCTGTCGGCGGTGCACGCGGTCGGCGTCGTCCACCGCGACCTCAAGCCCGGCAACGTGCTGCTCCTCGACGGCGCGCCGGTGCTCATCGACTTCGGCATCGCCCGGGCCGCCGACGACGCGCAGCTGACGTCGACCGGCCTCATGGTCGGCACGCCCGGCTACCTCGCGCCGGAGGTGCTGGAGGGCACCGACGTGGGCGAGGCCGCCGACTGGTGGGGCTGGGGGGCGGTCGTCGCCTTCGCCGCCACCGGTCGCGCGCCGTTCCGGGGTGGCCCCATGGAGGCCGTCTTCGACCGCGTCCGCCGCGGCAGCGCCGACCTCGACGGCGTGCCGGAGCCGCTGGCGCGCCTGCTCGCGGCCGCGCTGCGCCCCGACCCGGCGGCCCGACCGGGACCGGACGACCTCGCCGACGCCGTCGCCCGGCTGACGGGACGCCGGCCGCGCCTCGTACCGCCGGGGACGGGCGCCGCCGCGCCGGTCGTCCCGGGCGGGGGCCGCGGACCCGGGGCGCCGCTGACCCGCCCGCTCACCCGGGTCGACGTCGCGACCGCGTCGCTGCCGACCGTGCCACCCGACGCACCCGAGACCCGGGTCGTGGAGCGCCCGCCCCCGGCCCGGCCGCCGCGTCGTACCGCGGTCACCCCGGCCGCAGCGCAACCGGCGGGCGCGGCGCCCCGGACGGCGGCCCCGTCGCGGCCCGTCCCGGCCCCGGACACGACGGCGCCGCTGCCGGGCGTCGCGTACGTCCCGACGTCCGCCACCGGGCCCGCACGTCAGGCGGGGCCCCCCGCGCCGGTCGGGCCGGTGGGTCCGGGCTCCCCGGCGCCGTCGGGGGACGGGGGTCCACCCGCCCTGCCGGCGCCGCCCGCTAGCGTGCAGCCCCAGCAGCGCTGGGGCGCCCCGGTGCCGGACCTGCCGCGCCGTCCCCTCCTTGCCCTGGTCGCGGGGGCGGTGCTCGTCGCCGTCGCGGCGGTGAGCCCGCTCGGGGCGGCGGTCGTCACGCTGGCGTGGGCCGGCCTGGCCCGCGCCGTGCAGTGGTCCCGCATCGCCGTCGCCCGCGTGCGCGTGCGGGACGGCCGGGTCGGGGCCGGCACGTGGACCGGGCAGGTGTTCGCCTACCCGTTCCGTGTCGTCGGCGCGCTGCTCACGAGCGTCGGCTACGTGGTGCTCGGCGTGCTCGCGCTGTCCCCGGCGCTGCTGCTGGCCGGTGCGCTGCTGCTGGAGGCCCGCGGCGTGCCGTGGTCGAACCTCGACGCGGTGCGGGCGACCCTCACCGAGCCGCTCGTGCTGTCGGTGGCCGCGGTGCTCACAGGCCTCGTCGCGTGGTGGGGGCCGGGCGGTCGCGCCGTGCGGCAGGGCTCACGGGCGATGACGGAGCCGGCGCTGCGTCACCGCAACGGGCGGTTCGTGGCGGCGGGGCTGGGCGGGCTCGTCGTGGTCGCGGCCCTGCTCGTCGTCACGCAGCAGGCCTGAGCCCCGGCTCAGAACGCGTAGCGCACGCGCAGCCACGGCGTGCGGCGCTCGACGAGGTCGAGCAGCTGTCGGACGTAGCGGCCCTTGTCCCCGGTCCGGTACCGCACGTTGGCCCCGCCGGTCTGCGACCGCTTCGTCTCCTGCAGGTCCGGGCGCCACAGCACGTCCTCGGCCTTCGGGTGCCAGCCGAGGTTGACCTCGTGCAGGCCCGCGTTGTGGGTCAGCATGATCACCTCGGCGGCGGCCTGCGCCTTGAACGCAGGACCCGTGGTGTCGTCGAGCTGCTGCAGCAGCCCGTCCCACGCCTGCAGCCACCCGTCCTGCACGACGACGGGGGAGAGGTTGACGTGGACCTCGTACCCGGCCCCGACGAAGTCGTCGACCGCGGCGAGCCGGTCGGCGACCGGGTCGGTGCGCACGTCGAGGAGCCGTGACACGTCCTCGGGCATGAGGCTGAGACGGACCCGTGTGCGGCCCTGCGGGTCCCAGTCGAGCAGGTCCCGGTTGACGTGCTTGGTCGCGAACGAGGCCTTGGCCGTCGGCAGGCCCCGGAACAGGTCGACGAGGTCGCGGACGTTGTCCGACAGGCGCGCGTCGACCGAGCAGTCGCTGTTCTCGCCGATGTCGTACACCCACGCGTGGGGGTCGACCTGGTCCGGCTCCGGCTTGGTGCCCTGCCGGGCCACGTGGCGGGCGAGGTAGCCGGTGATCTGGTCGATGTTGGCGAACACGGTGACGGGGTTGCTGTAGCCCTTGCGCCGCGGCACGTAGCAGTACGCGCACGCCATGGCGCAGCCGTTCGCCGTCGACGGGGCGACCCAGTCGCTCGAGCGGCCGTTGCGCCGCGCCGTCAGGGACTTCTTGACCCCGAGGACGAGTGCCTCGGTCTTGATGCGCACCCAGCGGCGCACGTTCGCCTCGTCGCCCGCCAGCTCGGGGATGCGCCAGTGGCTCGCGACCTCGACGCGCTCGGCGTCGGGCCAGCGGGCGAGCACCTCCTGCCCGCGCGGCAGCTCCGCCGCCTCCGGCTCGAGGTAGATGCGGCGGACGTCGAGCAGCGGCCGGCGGGCACGCTCGGCGCGCTGCGGCTGGGCGGCGGGCTCGGTCGGGAGGCTCGTCATCGACGGGTACAACGCCGGACGGCGCCCGGTTCGTCCCCTAGGACGGCACCTCGACGACCCGCGGCCGGGCGTCCTTCGGGACGCGGCCGTCGCCGCTGGACACACCGCGGAGCCGGCGGCCCACCCACGGGGCCAGGTGCTCGCGCGCCCACCGCACGTCGGTGGCGACCTGCTGGTGGCGCGGCACGAGCGTCGCGGGCGGCAGCGGCTCGGTCCACCAGCCGGGCGGGCCGCCGAGGAGGTCCTCGTCGGTGACGCCGAGCTGCTCGAGCACCCCGGCGGCGACGCGCGTGTGGCCGCCGGCGTTGAGGTGCAGCCGGTCCACGTGCCACATGCGGATGTCGGTGAGCGTCGGCACGCGCCCCATGTCGACGAGGGTCGCGCCGTGCCGGTCGGCGACGGCGCGCACGGTGTCGTTGAAGCGCGCGAAGCGGTCGGCGAGCCAGTCCGCGAGGCGGCCGCTGCCACCGGCCCGGCCGATCGCGGTGAAGAGCACGAGCCGGCTCACCGCGCCGGCCGCGCGGGCGACCGCGCTCTCGTAGCGCCGGGCGAGGTCGGGCAGATCCGTGCCGCGGCGCAGCACGTCGTTCGGCCCGGCGTGGAAGGTGAGGACGGTCGGGTCGAGGTCGAGCGCGGCGGGCAGCTGCTCGACGAGCACCTGGTCGAGCAGCTTGCCCCGCACGGCGAGGTTCGCGTACTCGACCGTGCCGCCGGCGCGGCGGCGCTCGTGCACGGCGAGGGCGACCGCGACCCGGTCCGCCCAGCCCGTGTGGTGCCCGTCCGGGCGGAGCACGTCGGACATGCCCTCGGTGAAGGAGTCGCCCACGCAGACGAGGCGGGTCGTCGTCACGGGGACACGGTGCCACGAGGTGCACCCGGTGGGTGCGTGCGGGCCGCGATCGCCGGCCGGGCGTCCGTCGCCCGCTCAGGGCAGCAGGGACGAGCAGCCCGGGACGACGCCGGCGCCCTCGCGCACCACGGCGACCGCTCGCACGACCGGCGCGGACGTGGCGGCGAAGGCGTCGACGCCGGGCGGCAGCCAGGCGGTGAGCCGGGTCTCCGTCTCGACGGCGAGGTCGCCCCCGTCGACGTCGGACGAGAGCGCGGACAGCGTCGAGGTGCGCACGAGGGTGCGCTCGCCCGGTGAGCCGGGGACCGGCCCGGGCACCGGGCCCGGGTCCGCCGCCGGGCGGCCGGCGAGGAGCGTGAGTCCCGCCCGCACGACCTCCCCGCCCGCGACATCGACCCAGGTGGCTCCTGCTTCGCCCGGCCGGGCGCCCGCCAGCCCCACCCGGGTGCACGACCCGGGGTCCGCGTCGGACGCCGTCAGGTAGCCGGCGTCGGTGAGGACGTCGTCGCCGGGAGCGGCCCCGAGCAGCGGCTGGAGCCGGGCGACCGCGTCCGACACCTCGCCCGGGGCCTGGGCCTCCGGGCCGGCGGGCGGGCTCAGGGCATCGAGCTCGACCGGTCCCAGCGACCCGTCGGCCGTCCGGCCGTCCAGCACGCAGTCGCCGCCTGGGGGCAGCCGGACCTCGACCCACCGGATCCCCGGCGTGCCGAGGTCGCTCGCCAGCGCCTCCACGCCGTCGGCCACCGGGGAGGTGACGGTCTTGACCTCCGCGTCCGGACTGCCGCTCACCGCGAGTCTGCCGGCACTCCGCACCTCCTCGACCGGGCGCCCGAACGCCAGGCCGAGCCGGGGGAGGTCGAGCTCTGCGGCGCCGGCCGTGACCTGCACCGAGACGAGCCGACCGTCGCGCACCCAGCCGGTGAGCACGTCGCCCGTGCTCGTGACCGCCTCCCGCACCCGGCGGCAGCCGTCGTCCTCGCCCGCGACGGTGGTCCAGCCGGAGGCGGCGAGGGCCGCCTCCGGCGCGCCGAGGACCAGGGGCCCGGCGCCGGACGTCGTCGGGGCGATGTCCGCCAGGGTCAGCGCGCCGAGCTCGAGCGGGCGGGTGAGCGGCTCGTAGGTCGCGGTGGGCTCCGGCGGGGCGGAGGAGGGAGAGGGAGGCGTCGAGGGTGGCGTGGGTCCTGCGAGCTCGTCCGGTGCCACCTCGGTCCCGGGGCGGACGAGCACGACGGCCACCGCGAGGGCGCAGGCGGTGACGGCGAGCACCGCCCCACCACGCCGTCCCACCGCTCACTCCCCTGTACCGGTCCGCCCGCCTCGCGCGGCGAGGGTAGCCCGGCCAGTTCCCGTGGCGGTCCCCGGTCCGGCGCAGGGGGACGCGTCAGTCGGGCGCGCCCACCGTCACGGGGTAGCCGCGGACCGCGGCGAGCAGCCGGAGCCTCTCGTGGCTCTCGCTGCCCGGGACCGCGGTGTAGACGAGCAGCATGTGCGACTGCTCCGGGTCGTGCAGGCGCTGGCACGTGAGCTCCAGGCGGCCGACCTCGGGATGCGTGAAGACCTTCAGGTCGTCGAAGCGCGCCCCGACGTCGTGCACCGCCCACAGGGTCCGGAACTCCTCGCTGCGTGGCAGCAGCAGCTCGGCGAGCCGCGCCGCGCGCGAGCCCGGTCCCCGCACCGCGATCACCTGGCGGAGGTTGGCCACGAGGACCCGCGAGTGCAGGTCGTGCTGCTCCGGCGGGTAGAGCCGGCGCTCGTCCGGGTCGGTGAACCAGCGGTAGCCGCGGCTGCGCGCCGCCCCGGTGTGGCGCGAGGCGTCGCCGAACAGCGCGACCGCGAGGGGGGTCTGCCGCAGCGTCTCGCCGAGCTCGCTCACGACCTCCGCGGGGGTGTCCTCGAGGCGGTCGAGGATGCGGAGCAGCCCGGGGCTGACGTGCTCCCCGGCCGCGGCGCGGGTGGGCGGGGTGTGCCCGGCGAGGCGGAACAGGTGGTCGCGCTCGTCGAGGGAGAGGTGCAGGCCCTGGGCGATGGCGGCCGTCATCTGCTCCGACGGCTGCGGGCCGCGCTCCTGCTCCAGCCGGGAGTAGTAGTCCGTCGACATGTGGCACAGCACCGCGACCTCCTCGCGCCGCAGCCCGCTGGTGCGGCGGCGCTGCCCGCGCGGCATGCCGACGTCCTCCGGCTGCAGCGCCTCGCGCCGCTGCCGCAGGAACGAGGCCAGCCCGGCCCTGTCGATCATCGCGTGGTCCCCTCCCGTGACACCCCTCGGGGCACGGACCTGTTCTAGCGCCCGGCCGGGGGTGGCAACCACGGTCCGCGGGTCCCCCCTTCCTCGCAGGGACCCGCGCGCGGGGCTCAGGCGGCCCGGCGGACCGCGCCCCCGAGGGCGGTGCCGGCCTCCCGGGCCGCCGACAGCGCCTTCTCGTGCATCTCGGCGGCGAGCTCGGTGAACTCGTCGAGGGCGGGGTTGACCCCGACGAGGGTGAACTCGCGCTCGACGACGGTGAGGTCGGCCTGCCAGACGTCGGCGAGGATGCGCCGCAGGTAGGCGGTCGAGTGGTCCCAGCCCTCGCGCGGGGTGCCCGCGCCGTACGCGCCGCCCCGCACCGTCGCCAGCACGGTCGGCGTCCCCTGCAGCAGCGGGGCGCCCGCCTCCGCGCCGGCGACGACGAGGTCGATCCACGTCTTCACGTGCTGGGAGACGCCGAAGTTGTACAGCGGCACGGCGAGCAGGACGGCGTCGGCGGTGGTCAGCTCCTCGACGAGCTCCGCCGACAGGGCGACGGCGGCACGCTGCTCGGGCGTACGGGCGGCCTCGTCGACGTGGGCCGCCGTGACGGCCTCGGCCCAGGCTCCCGACGGCAGCGGCTGGGTGCCGAGGTGGCGCCGGACGACCTCGGCGTGGGGGTGGGTGGCCCGCCAGCCCTCCTCCACGAGGTCGGCGATCTCACGGCTGCTGGAGGTGGCGGGGAGGATGCTCGCGTCGAGCCGGAACAGGGTCATGGACGTCTCCTTGTGCACGTGTTTTTCGGTAGTGACTTCTAGAATACTAGTCACACCGTCGCAAGAAGCACCTCGTCCTCGGCGGGCCGGCGGCATATCCTCGGGGTCGTGACGGAGCGGCAGGCGGTGGCGCACTCGGCGCCTGCGTGCGACGCCGCGCTCACGCACGCCTTCGGCCTGCTCGGCAGGCGCTGGAACGGCGTCATCATCGGTGCGCTCGTCGACGGCCCGGCGGGCTTCGCCGAGCTGAGGCGCGCGACCGGGGGCATCAGCGACTCGGTCCTGTCCGAGCGGCTGGGACAGCTGGCCGAGGCCGGGATCGTCGTGCGGGACGTCGACCCGGGTCCCCCGGTCGCAGTGCGGTACCGCCTCGCGCCGCCGGGGGAGGCCCTTGCGCCCGTGCTGCGGGACCTGGGCGACTGGGCACGGGAGCACCTGCCCGCCTGACGGCCTGCTCGTGACGGCCTGCTCGTGACGGCCTGCTCGTGACGGCCTGCTCGTGACGGCCTGCTCGTGAGCGCCGTCGCGGGGGACCGGCGAGCCAGGGACCGGCGGGTCCTTGTTGCGCTCTCGGCCGGCGCGGAGTGTCGGTGCTGCCACCGCGCCGCCCGGCGCGGTGAACCGCCACCACCGCCGAGGAGCACCGCCATGACCCGTCGACCCGTCGACCTCGACCTGCCCGACCTCACCGGCACCCGCGCCGTCGTCACCGGCGCCAGCGACGGCGTCGGCCTCGTCCTGGCCCGTCGGCTCGCCGCGGCCGGCGCCGACCTCGTGCTGCCCGTCCGCAACCGCGACAAGGGCGAGGCGGCCGCGCAGCGCCTCCGCGCCGCCGTGCCCGGCACCGCCATCGAGCTGCGCGACCTCGAGCTGTCGTCGCTGGCCTCCGTCGCGGCGCTCGGGGAGGCACTGCGCGAGGACGGCCGGCCCGTGCACCTGCTCGTCAACAACGCGGGCGTCATGACGCCGCCGGAGCGGCGCACCAGCACCGACGGCCACGAGCTGCAGTGGGCGACCAACCACCTCGGGCACGCCGCGCTCGTGCTGCAGCTGCTGCCGCTGCTGCGGGCCGGCCGGGCCCGCGTCGTCTCCCAGGTGAGCGTGGCCGCTGCCCGCGGGCGCGTGCACTGGGAGGACCTGGACTGGGAGCGCTCGTACGACGGCATGGCCGCGTACCGCTCGTCCAAGATCGCGCTCGGGCTCTTCGGTCTCGAGCTGAGCCGGCGCAGCGAGCAGGAGGGCTGGGGCGTCACGAGCGTGCTGTCCCACCCGGGGGTCGCGCCGACGAGCCTGCTCGACGTCCGGCCCGAGCTCGACCGCGAGCGGGCGGTGGGCGCCCGACGGGTCATCGCGGCGCTGTCGCGCCTGGGAGTCGGTGCGGGCACCGTCGAGTCGGCGGCCCTGCCCGCCCTGCTGGCGGCGACCGTCGACGCGTTCCCCGGCGACGAGCGCCTGTTCGGCCCCCGCGGCCCGGGCCGCACGAGCGGCCCGCCCGCCCCGCAGCCGCTGTACCGGCCGCTGCGCGACACCGCCGAGGCGCGCCGGGTCTGGGAGGTCTCCGAGCGCCAGACCGCCGGCGACACCAGCGCCGCCTGACGGCCTATCCCGCGGCGTACAGCGCGCGGACCAGGCCGACCAGCTCGGCGACGTGCGAGGGCGGGTCGTCGTGCCACCACACGAGGTGGACCGGCACGGGCGGGGCGTCTTGCACGGGCCGGTACACGACGCCGGGCCGCGGGAACTGCGCGGCGGTCGCCTCGGACGTCAGCCCCAGCGCCTCGCCCGCGGCGACGGCGGTGAGCCACTCGTCGACCCCGTGCACCTCCCGTGTGGTCGCGGGTCCGCCGCCCGCGGGCCACAGGTCCCGCGTCGTGGTGCCGGTGCGGAGGTCGACGGCGACGGTGCGGCCGTCGAAGTCGGCGAGGCGCAGCACGCGCCGCCGGGCGAGCGGGTCGTCCGACGGCAGGCACGCCAGCCGCCGTTCGACGCCGACGAGCGCCGCCCGCAGCCGCTCGTCGGCCACCTCCCGCCGGACGACCGCGACGTCGACGAGGCCCTCGAGCAGCCCGGCGCTCGGGGTGCCGGCCTGCACGAGCACCAGGCGACGACCGGGGTGCTCCGCGACCCACCGGCGCTGCAGCGTCGTGGTGTGCCGGCCGAGCGCGGACCACGCGAAACCGACCCGGGTCTCGCTGCCCGCGTCGGCGGCGACGCGCTCGAGCGCGGCGAGCTCGTCGAGCACCCGCCGGGCGTGCGCGAGCAGCCGTGTGCCGGTCGCTGTGGGGGTCGCCCCCCGCGGGCCGCGCTGCAGCAGGCGGACACCGAGCCGGTCCTCGAGCGCGGCCACCCGCCGCGACACCGCGGCCTGCGACGTGCCGAGCGCGAGGGCCGCGTCGGTGAAGGTGCCCTCGTCCGCCACCGCGACGAACGCCCGCAGCGACTCGACCGTCATGCGCTCAGCGTATGGCGCCGACGGCGGGTGCATTTCTCGTATGCCCACGCCGACGGCAGCCTCGTCGCATGAGCACACCCGCCGCCGGCACCACCGTCACGGCCCCGCGCGACGTGGCACCCGCACCGGCGGTCGTCACGGCCGCCTCGACGAGGCACGCGCCGGACGCACCCGTCCCGAGCCCGGTGCGCGGTGCGCTGCTCGCCCTCGGCAGCGCGGGCGTCAACCAGACGGGCGCGGCGGTCGGTGCGCAGGCCTTCGCCGCCGTCGGCCCGGCGGGCGTCGTCGCCGTGCGGCAGGTGCTGGCCGGGGCGGTGCTGCTCGCCGCCGTCCGTCCGCCGCTGCACCGGTTCACGTGGCGGCAGTGGTGGCCCGTCCTGCTGCTCGCGGTCGTGTTCGCCGGCATGAACCTGTCGCTGTACGCCGCGGTCGAGCGCGTCGGCCTGGGGCTCGCCGTCACCCTGGAGTTCCTCGGCCCGCTCGCGGTCGCGCTGCTCGGCTCGCGCTCGCGCGGGGACCTGCTCATCGCGGCGGGCGCGGCGCTCGGGGTCTACGTGCTCGTGCTCCCCGGCCCCTCCAGCGACTGGGTCGGCGTGGGGCTCGCCCTCACCGCGGCCACGTGCTGGGCCTCCTACATCCTGCTCAACCGGCTCATCGGGACGCGGCTTCCCGGGCTCCATGGTCCGGCCGCGGCGTGCACCCTGTCGGGGCTCGCCTTCCTCCCGCTGCTGGCCGCGCTGCTCGCCGACGGCCGGCTCGTCGGCGCGACGCTCGGGCAGGCCGTCGCGGCGGGCGTGCTCGCCTCGGTCGTGCCGTACGCGGCCGACGCGACGGCGCTGCGACACCTGCCGGCCCGCTACTTCGGGGTGCTGACGAGCGCGCACCCCCTGTTCGCGGCCCTCGCGGGGCTCGTCGTGCTCGGGCAGGTGCTCGAGCTGCACGAGTGGGTGGGCGTCGTCGTGGTCGTCGTGGTGAACGTCGTCGCGGTCGTCGCCCACGCCCGCCCGCGCCGGCCTGCGTAGGGTGCCTGGCTGTGACGACGGAGAGCCCCGCGCGGACGGTGCGCCTCGGCGTCGTCCTGCCGCCCGGCGCGGCGGCCGACCGGGCCACGGGACCGGGAGGGCTCGAGGGCCTCGCCCGTGAGCTGCCGGGCGACCTCGCCGACCGGCTCGGCGTGCCCGGCTGGGACGTCATCGTCGTGCAGGACCCGCTGGTCCCGCCCACGAGCGGGGTCGACGACCTCGTCCGGGCCGCCCGCGAGCGCCTCGTGCAGGAGGGCTGGGACCTCGTCGTCGTGCTCACCGACCTCCCGCTGGAGGTGGGCCGGCGCACCGTGGTCACGTCCGCGAGCCCGCTGCACGGCGTCGGGCTGCTGAGCGTGCCGGCGCTCGGGCCGGTCGGCCTGCGTCGCGGCGCGCGGCGCGGCACCGTGCGTCTCGTCGAGGCCCTGCTCGGTGGGGACGGCACCGACCCCGACGCCGTCGCGGCCAGGGTGCGCGAGCTGCAGGACGACGACGACGTCGAGGACTCGGGCAACCCGGTCGTCCTCACCGCTCGCGTGCTCGGCGGCAACCTTCGGGTCCTGCTCGGCATGGTGCGCGTCAACCAGCCCTGGCGGCTCGCCCTCGGGCTCTCGCGGGCGCTGACCGCCGCCGTCGCGGCCGCGGTGCTCGCCCTCATCACCCCCGACGTGTGGGTCCTCGCGGACGCCTACGGCCCCGTGCGGCTCGCCCTGCTCGCGGTCGGGTCCGTCGTCGTCACGGCCGTCACCCTCCTGGTCGGCGCGCGGCTGTGGGAGCGGGCGCCCGAGGGGCGCGGGCGTCCGGGCGCGCGGCGCCAGGTCGCGCTGTTCAACACCGCGACGACGGTGACCGTCCTCATCGGCGTGACGGCGCTGTACGCCGCGCTGCTCGTGCTGTCGGTCGCGGCGTCCTTCGCGCTCGTGGTGCCGTCGGTCATGGCCGACACCGTCGGCTCGGACGTCGGCCCGGTCGACCTGCTGCGCCTCGCGTGGTTCACGACGACGCTCGCGACCGTCGCGGGTGCGCTCGGTGCCGGCCTGGAGGACGACGACACGGTCCGCGCGGCCGCCTACGCCGCCCGGAGCGCTCAGGTCGACGTCGAGCGGGACGCCGACACCGACCGCGCCGGCGGCTGAGGGCGCGAGGTCGACCCGGCGAGCGCGCGCAGCCCGAGGACGCCGAGACCGAGCACGACGACGCCGACCGTCGAGCTCACGCTCAGGCCCGGCGCGGCGCGCAGCGCCTCGGGGGTGCCGTCGAGCCAGCCGTCGAGGCCGACCTGCGACACGAGGTACACCCCTACCGCGGTGGTCGTCGCGGCGGCGACCGCGACGAGCGCCGCCCGTCGGCCACCGACCGTCGAGCGGGCCGCACCGAGCAGCGCCCAGTCCTCGCCGCGGCGCGCGAGGGCCACGAGGCCGGCGAGCACCGCCGCGCACGCGACCTCGACGCCGAGCAGCAGCCACCACCAGGCGACGCTCCCCGCCGCGGGGAGGGCGAGGCCGGTCAGGAGCAGCACGCCGACCACGAGGTAGGCCGCCGTCAGGTGCCAGCAGAACAGCGTCATGAGCACGCGCGAGCCGCTCACCACCGTCAGCCACACCACCGGCACGCGCAGGACCCGGGTGAGGACGGGGCGCAGCACGAGCGCGAGCCCGAGCAGGCCGACGCCGTGCGCGAGCAGCGCCGCGGTGGGCGGCAGGAAGTTGTTCCCCGCCACGTCCTCGTTGCCGGGCAGGCCCTGCATGTCGGCCGGGTAGGCGCCGGTCGCCGCGAGCACACCGGCGGTGCCCCAGCCGAGCAGCAGGAGCACGAGGCCCACGCGCACGCTGCCGGTGGGGCGGGGCCGGCTCCCGTCGGGTCGGATCGCCGGCAGGGCGGTCCGGTCGTACCAGACGAAGCCGAGCTGGTGGATCGTCAGCCACACGAGCACGAGGTCCGCGAGGCCGGCGACGGGCACGCCGTCGCCGGCGAGCCAGCCGAAGCGGACGGCGTCGACCGCGACCACCGCCGCGACGAGCGCGAGCAGCGTGGCGACCCGGTGGCGGCGGTGCAGCGCGTGCATCGCCGGGGCGAGGACGACGACGAGCAGGTACACCCCCACGAACCACAGCGGCGTGCTCACGTTGTCGACCGCGAGCGCGACCGGTGCGGGCAGCGAGCCGACCACGCCGAGCGCGACCGCCCCGCTCGCGAGCGCGCTCGCGGCCGCCCACACCCCCAGCAGCGCGACGACCGGGCCGAGCAGCCGCTCCGCCCGGGCGAGCACGAACCGCGCGTAGGGCGGGCGGTCGGCGCGCGACAGCGTCCGGGCGTGCGTGGCGCCGCCGACGGCGAAGAACAGCGGCATGACCATGAGCAGCCACGTGCTCGCCACCGCGAGGGGGGACCGGGCGAGGTCCTGGGTGCCGTCCAGCACGACGAGCACGAGCGCCCAGTGGGCGAGCACCACGACGACGAGCGACACCAGCCGCAGCAGGTCGAGGTAGCGGTCGCGCGAGGTGGGGGTGGCGGCGTCGACGGCGAGGGCGGCACGGGTCAGGCGTCGCCGGGCACCGCTGCTGCCCGGCCTGTCGCACCCGGCGTCCCGATCCAGTCCCCCGGCCACGGCGCCATGGTGGCGGAAGGCGTCAGGGACCGTCAGGAGGTGTACGGACCCTGCCCCGTACGGTCCAACGCCGTCCCGGACGGTCGAGCGGCCCCGGCGACGTCGAGCACGGCCCGCGCCGCCTCCGTCTCGTCGGCGCCGAGCAGGCGGCACTCGTGCAGGTAGCGCGCCGCGGCCCCGCGCAGCGCCTCGGCCCGTTCCGCGGCCAGCTGTCGTCGCTCGTCGGGCGCGACGCGCGGCGCCTGGACCTTGGTGCCACCCCCGCGAGAGGTGACGACGAGCCCGGCGGACTCCAGCTCGCGGTAGGTGCGGGCCACCGTGCCCGACGCGAGCCGCAGGTCGCGGGCGATCTGGCGGATGGGCGGCAGCCGCCGGCCGTCCGGCAGGGTGCCGTCGAGGATCGCCGTCGCGAGCTGGCGGCGCAGCTGCTCGTACGGCGGCACCGGGTCGCGGTCGTCGACGACCAGCTGGGGGCCGTCGTCGCTCACGCCCGGCTCCCCGCGACCGGCGGGGCCGCCACCGTGGCGCGCCCGGCCGTCGTGGCGTGGTGGGCGGGGGCGTGACGGCCGGTGAGGAGCAGGGCGGTGCACCACACGACCAGGGCGGTGACGAGCGGCAGCGGGGCGAGCAGGAGCAGGAGCACCAGCCCGGGGGACGGGACGCACGGGTGCACGGTCGTGGCCGCGACGAGGGCCACCCCGAGGTACGGCACCCCGACGAGCAGGCCGACGGCCGCGGTGACGGTGCGCGCGGACTGGGCCCTCAGCTCCGCGTCGACGTGGGCGTCGGCGTAGGTGGAGCCGTCGGGGCTCGCCAGCGGCGGGCGCCGCACGACGGCGGTGAGGACCGCGAGAGCGAGCACGAGGCCGAGCCCCACGAGCAGCAGCAGCGGCACCACGTACCAGCTTCCCGGCCAGGGTGTCGTGGTCGTCACCGAGCCGTCGGTGCAGACCCCGCGCAGCGCTCGCCCGGCCCGGCCCAGGTCGTCCGGGGACGCGGCGAGCGCCGTCGCGGAGCAGAGCACGAGGAGCCCCACCGCGGCGACGCCCACCGCGACGGAGAGCCGTCGCGGCAGCACGTCGCGGACGCGTCGGGTCGCGAGCCCGGCGCTCCGGCGGGGCCCGCGCGGCGGTGCCACGACGAGCTCGGCGACGAGGACGCCGACGAGGACACCGGTCGCCACGACCGCGGGCGCCAGCAGCACGCCCCGGCCGAGCGGGTCCCACGCGGCCACGGCCGCGCCGGCGGCGACGCCGAGCGCCGCGCCGATCGGGCGGAGCCAGGCCCGTCGGCCGTCGAGGCGGCGGACCGCGGCGGCGGGCACCCTGCGGGCGCGGGTGGCGAGGACGAGCACGCACACGAGCAGGCCGACGGCCGCGAGCGGGACGAGGCCGAGCACGGCGAGAACGACGAGACGCATGGGGGCCTCCACAGCTTTGTATCGGACTGCTGGTACAAGCGGGAGCATGACGCCGCAGGCAGCATTGTGTCAATGTGCCGGTACAAGGTTCGTCCGCGCGCAGCCTTCCGGCTGCGTCGGCGGGTCGGCGTCGGTGAAGGAGCATGATCGGGCACGTGGTGGTCGCGTCCCTCGTGCTCGCTGTCGGCGCCGTGGTCGCGTGCGGCCTGGTCGCGGGCCTGCTCCTCGGTTTCGCGGTCGTCGTCATGCCGGGCCTCGCCGACCTGCCCGACCGCGACTTCCTGCGCGCCTTCCAGGTGGTCGACGGGGTCATCCAGCGCGGCTCACCGCTGTTCGGTCTCGTGTGGGCGGGCTCGGCGGTGCTGCCGCTGGCCGCCGCCGTCATGCGGTTCCTGGCCGACGACGGCCCGAGTGCGCCGCTGCTGGTCGCGGCGGCCGTCGTCGTGCTCCTCGGCGTCCACCTGCCGACGGTCGTCGTCAACGTGCCGGCGAACAACCGGCTGCAGGGCGTCGACGTTGCCGGGCTCGACGAGCCCGGTGCCGCCCGCGCCCGGGCCGCGTTCGAGCCGCGCTGGAACCGGTGGAACCGGGTGCGGACGGTGGCGGCGACGGTGACGGTCGTGCTGCTCGCCCTCGCGCTGGTGTGACGCGTCTCCGGGGCGGAGCTCAGACCCGTCCGCGCAGGATCCCCCGCCAGTACCAGCGCGGCAGCACGTAGCGGTCGAGCAGCCACGCCGACAGGCGTGGCCTCGCGCGGCTGAGCAGCGGCAGGCGCCGTCGCCGGGCGCCGCTGCGGTCGGTCTCCACGAGCAGCAGCCGCCGGCGGCTCGTCGTGATCGGGGCGACGGTGTAGCCGTCGTAGCGGCGCAGCCGGCCGCCGGCGGCGGCCGCGGCCAGGTTGTGCACGAGCACGTCGACCTGCTTGCGCAGCGCGCCACCGGACGACGTGGTGCGCAGGGCCGCCGCGTCGCCGATCGCCCACACGTCCGGGTGGGCCCGCGCGCGCAGCGTCTCGGGGTCGATGTCGACGAGGCCCGCCGGATCGCCGTCGGCGAGGCCGGAGGCCTCGATCCAGCCCGGCGCCGTGTAGTGCGGCACGGCGTGGGCGAGGGCGAGGTCCTCGAGCCGCCGGGTGAGGGTCGGCGTCCGGACCTCGACGGTGCGGACCACCGGGTCCACGCTCTCGACGGTCGCCTCCCGCCACACCTCGACGCCGTAGCCCGCGAGCACCTCCTCGAGCCGGGCGTCGGCGTCCGGCACCCCGATGGCGTGCCGTAGGGGCAGCGCGAGCACGACCCGCAGGTCGTCGAGCACGCCGCGGCGCTGCCAGTGCCCGCACGCCATGAGCAGCGGCTTGAGCGCGGTCGGCGCGCACCCGGCCGGCTCGGGCGGCACGGTGAAGAGCACCGTGCCCTCACGCAGCCGGCGCAGCGCCGGCCACACCAACGGCGCCGCCGCCGGCACGTAGGTGGAGAACGCCCACCCGGCCGCGTACGCGTCCTGCAGGCCGGGGGTCGCGGCCCAGTCCTCGTCGAGGCCCGGGCACAGCACGAGCCGCGACCAGGCGAGCGTGCGGCCGCGGCGCGTGGTGACGGTCCGGGCGTCGAGGTCGACGCCGTCGACCGCATCGCGCACCCAGCGCACGCCGTCGGGTACGACGTCGACCATCGGCCGCTCGAGGTCGGCGGTCGTCGCCTCCCCGCCGCCGACGTAGTTGAGCAGCGGCCGGTATCGGTGCACCGGGGAGGGCTCGACGAGCGCGACGTCGCGGGCGGTGCCGGTGCGCAGCAGCCGGGCCGCCAGCGAGATGCCGGCGTTGCCCCCGCCCACCACGAGCACGTCGGTGCGGTGCGGGTCGTGCGGGGCGGGGGTCATGCCCTCGACCCTCACCGCTGGGCCGCTCGCCCGCCACCCGGCCGGCCGCCGACATCCGGCCGGGGGGGGGCCGCTCGTGGCCTGTCGATGTCCGGTATGTCGCGTTAGGGTCGAGACGGCGACGACACCGACGTCGTCGCCGGACCGTCAGGAGGGCATCCCGTGACTCGTTCCCACCTCGCCGTCGGTGTCGCGCTCGTGCTGGGCGCCGGCGCCCTCACCGCGTCGGCCCCCGCGTCCGCCGCGACGTGCGACGCGCCGGACAGCCGGCCGACCGTCCGCTTCCTCGACACCGCCTCCCGCGTCGCCAACGCCGACGCGGGAGGCGGGTGCACGATCAACGACCTGATCGACGACGAGTCGTCGTGGGGCGGCCACGGAGCCTTCGTCCGGCACGTCCGCGACGTCGTCGACGACCTCGTCGCCGACGGTGTCGTGGACCGCCGCGAGGCGGGCGCGCTTCGCTCGGCGGCGGCGCGCTCGGACGTCGGCCGGGTCGCCGGGTACGAGGTGCTCTTCGACGGCACCGCCGAGAGCCTCGAGGGCTGGGACTACGCCGGCGACGGCGGCTTCGAGCTCGTCGACGGGCTGCTCCGGTCGCAGCCGGGCGGCTTCGGCACCCTCTGGTACGCCGAGGAGGAGTACGGCGACTTCTCGCTGCGGCTGCAGTTCCGCGACGACGCGCCCGGCGGGCCCGACGTGCGGGCCAACAGCGGCGTGCAGGTCCGCTTCCCGGCCCTGGACGGTCCGGTCGAGGGCTGCCCGACCACGTTCAACGGGGCGGAGACCAACAACCTGTCGTGGATCGCCGTGAACTGCGGCCACGAGGTGCAGGTCAATGACTCGCCCGACGGAGACCCCCGCAAGACGGGCTCGATCTACGGCTTCGCCGACCTCACGCTCGAGGAGGCGAACCCGACGCCCAAGGGCGTGTGGAACGACCTCGAGATCCGGGTGGTCGACCAGCACTACACGGTGATCCGCAACGGGGTCGTCATCAACTCCTACGAGAACGTGCCGGGGGTGCCGTTCCCGGACCGTCCGGACGACCCCGACTCCTCCAGCCGCGGCCTCGTCGGGCACGTCGGCCTGCAGGCGCACGGCAGCGCTCCCGACGTCGTCTCGTTCCGTGACGTGCGCATCCGCGAGCTGGGCTGCACCCGCTGACGGCGCGACCGGCGCGCCGGCCTCAGCGGTCGCGCTGCTCGACCCAGTGGTCCACGCACCACAGGACGGCGAGCACGAGCGCGGGGTCGGTGCCGGCCGCGACGTCCACGGCGTACGTGTCGCGGAGCGCGAGCCACTTCTGGGAGATGCGGGCGACCGGTCCGGTCGGGGCGGTGACGGCGTAGTCCTTCTCCAGCAGCGAGCCCGCCACCTCCCAGGTGGCGCCGGTCGCGGTGGTGAGCGTCATCCGCTCGCGGATCGGGGAGAAGCGCTTGCCTCGGATCTCGGCGACCGGCTCACCGCCCGGCCCGGTGATGGTGAAGCGCTTGGCGAGGTCGAGCGGCTGGCTCGCCAGGCGCAGCAGCACGCGCCCGGCGGCGTCGTGCACCTCGGCCTTGGCGCCGAGCAGGCTGAGCTTGCCGTCGACGAGGTAGCGCTGCTCGTCGGTGTCGGGGTCGAGCACGCGGAAGTCGCGGCCGACCGCGAGCTTGCTGCGCACGAGCAGCCGGATCCAGCCGCCGGGGACCTCGGGGGGCGTCGTCATGGCGCCAGCCTGCCCTCCGCCCGCGCTCGCGTCAGCAGGGTCGCCATCGTGTCGTCGGGGAACGGGCGGCCGCCGTCGAGGGCGTCGACGATGTCGGCGGCCTGCGCGAGGGCGAAATCGGGGTCGACGACCGCCCCGTGGCCGGGCACGACGACGGGGGCGAGGTCGCCCGCCATCCGGCGGACGGTCTCGACCCACGCCCGGGGGAACGCGTCGGTGAACGACGGCGGCGCGCCCTGCTCGACGAGGTCGCCCGCGAAGCTGACGTCGCCGGTGCGCACCACGACGTCGGCGTCGGTGTGGCCGCGGCCGTACCAGGAGACGTGCACCTCGCGGTCGCCGAGCCACAGCGACGTCGAGCGCTCGAACGTGACGGTCGGCGGCACGATCTCGACCTCGTCGAGGTGGTGCCGCTCGTCGGCCGGCAGGGCGTCGGAGCGGCGCAGACGAGCCAGCCGCTCGGCGCCCTCGGTGAGGAGCGCGGCGCGGCAGGCCCGGTGCCCGACCACCACGGCGTCGGTGAACACGCTGTTGCCGAAGCAGTGGTCCCAGTGCCAGTGCGTGTTGACGAGCCACCGGACCGGCAGCCGCGACACCTCGCGGACGTGCTCGGCGAGCACGCGGGCGTGGTGAGGGTGCGAGCGGGAGTCGACCACCAGCAGCCCGCCGTCGCCGAGGACGAGGCCGATGTTCTGGTCGAGCTCGGCGTAGCGGCGCACGAGGACGCCGTCGTCGAGCTCCTGCCACGCGCTCACCGGCACAGCCTGCCCCAGGCGCCGGCGCTCAGGGCCGGGGCCCACCGCCCGGGCCGCCCGGGCCGCCTGCGATGCCACCGCCCGTGGGGACCGTCGTCGTGTCGACCCCGACGCGCAGCCGGACCGTCAGACCGTCCTCCACCGAGCCCGTCACCGTCCCCAGCTGCGACGCGCCGCCGTCGTCGCCGAAGACGCCGTCGGTGTCGAGGCTCACCTGCGCGCGCGTGGCCACCGACGACTCGTAGCCGGCGGTCGCGTAGACGGCGTCGCACACGTCCTCCGGCAGCGCGACCTGGCTCGTCGCGACGGCGTTCGCCGAGTCGGTCGTGGACGCCAGGTCGGGGTACACCTCGAAGTGGAGGTGCGGCCAGCGCCCGGAGTAGCACGCGGGGAAGATGCTGGTGAAGCGGACGAGGCCCGCGCCGTCGACCACCTGCACGCCGCGCAGGTAGTTCTCGCCCTCGACGCCGCTGGAGTACATCGAGTACCGCCCCTCGCGGTCGCAGTGCCACAGGTAGACCGCCGCGTCCTCGAACGGCACGCCGCCCCCGGCGAGGTCGACGACCTCGAGCTCGATGGTGAGCGGGACGCCCTCGGCGACGCCGCTCGGCCCCCCGAAGCTCGACGTGAGGTCGGAGCGCACGACGCCGCTCTCCTCCAGGACGTCGGGGCCGTTGGAGCCGTCGCCGGGGTAGGGGCCGGCCGTCTCGTCCGGGATCTCGGTGAGCGAGGCGGCCGTCGCGCTCGTGCCGGCCGTGGGGCTGCTCGACGTCGTGCCGGTGGCCCCGGCCGCGGCACCGCACGCACCGAGCGCGAGCGCGCCGCCGCCGAGCCCGAGCAGCCCGAGGACGCGGCGACGGTCGAGCAGGGTGACGACGTCGAAGGCGAGGCCCTGGTCGACGACCTCCTCCGTCGGCTTCGCGAGCGGTCGGCCCTCGTACGACGCAGCGGCCGGGCTGTCGGGGTGGGCAGGACGGGCAGTGGGGGCAGGCACGGTACGGCTCCTCGGTCGGACGGCGGGGACGGGGACGACCGTCCGTCCTCGACCGAGGGCCCTGCTGTGGTCGTCCTGTGCCTCGCCTGTGCCTGTGGGTGAGGACCTCGCCGGTCGTGCTGTGCACGACGAGGCCGCGGCACGAGCGGGTGGTCGGGTCCGCCGTCCGCGTTGCACGGGCGGGCGGGCCCTCACCCGGAGCGTTGCGTCACGCTTCGATAACGCTCCGGTTTGACCGCATCTGTCGCGGTCCGTCACCAGGAAGCGCCTTGTGTACGCACGCCCACCAGTTGGAGGACACCATGAAGATCCGAATCGCCGGCCCCGCGGTCGCCCTCTCGGCCGCCCTGGTCCTCGCCGCGTGCGGGGATGACGCCGACCCCGTCGACGAGGCCACGGACGCCGCGGTCGAGGCCACCGAGGAGGCCGCCGAGGCCACCGAGGAGGTGGCCGAGGAGACCGAGGAGATGACGGACGAGGCCACCGCGGAGATGACCGAGGAGATGACCGAGGAGGCCGCGGCCGACACGATCGTCGACGTCGCCGCGAGCAACCCCGACTTCAGCACGCTGGTCACCGCCGTCGAGGCGGCCGGCCTGGTCGAGACCCTCAGCGGCGCCGGCCCGTTCACCGTCTTCGCGCCGACGAACGAGGCGTTCGACGCGCTGCCCGAGGGCGTGCTCGACGCGCTGCTGCTGCCCGAGAACCAGGAGGTCCTGACCGACATCCTCACCTACCACGTCCTGGACAGTGAGGTGACGTCCGACATGATCACCGCGGGTGAGGTCGAGACCGTCCAGGGCGACCCGGTGACCCTGGCCACCGACGGTGGCGTGACCGTCAACGGCGCCACCGTGGTGACCGCGGACGTCGAGGCGTCGAACGGCGTCATCCACGCGATCGACGCCGTCCTGCTGCCTGAGGGCGTCGACCCGGCGGCCCTGGTCGAGTGACCGTCGCCGGCTAGACACCGTCATCCGCACGATCGGGGCGGGGGCCGCGCATCCGCGCGGACCCCGCCTCGATCGTCGCGGTGGCCTCGAAGCCACACTCACGCTGCAGCCTGAGGTAGCCGGCCCAGCGGTCCCCGCTGAGCCGGCCGGCCACGACCGCCGTCCGGACCGCGCGCCCGGGCTCTCCGGCGGAGGTGGGTAGTCCGGCTTCGAACGGGTCACGAGGTAACCTCGGCGACGTCGCTCCCGCTCACAGCGGGTCGACGAGGAGCCTTGGCCTGATCGGGTGAACCGCAGGGCTGCTGTCCCTATCGTTGTCCCGATCAGAGTCCCCAAGTCCCGCTGGCGTGGCGCAACTGGTAGCGCACCCGACTTGTAATCGGGCGGTTGCGGGTTCGAGTCCCGCCGCCAGCTCCGCACCCGTGTGCACCTTCGCCTCATCCTTGACGTTTCGTCGTCGGGTGATGGTTGACGGTGTTTCGGCTGATGCTTGACACCTGTTTCGGCTGATCCTTGACGCTCCTGATCATGAGGGAGCTGTCGGTGGTGGAGCAGCGGTATCGGGCGGTGCTGGAGGTCGTGGCGGAGGGGCGGACCGTCACGGAGGTGGCGGTGCAGTGGCGGGTGTCGCGGCAGACGCTGCATG